>JAYRVK010000138.1:0-2668 GCA_041918555.1 Sandaracinaceae bacterium | reverse complement strand
TTCCGAGGGTCAGCGAAGAGGAAGCTCGCGAGCTGCTCCGGAAGCTGACGGAGCGCGAGGCGCAGATCGCGCGCGGCGCCGTGCCGCTCGTTCCGATCTCCGACGCTGCCCAGGCCCATTCGAATTCGAGCGTCGCGAGTACGACCGAGTGATCGCGCAGCTCGCGGATCCCGCGTGGCACGTGAGGCTCGCTGCAGCTGTGTTGGAGGACCCGGCGCCGCCACCTCCGTGAACCGCCAGAGGCCCTCGTTCGCGCCGCGTCGCGCGAGGAAGAGCTCGTGGCCGTCGACCGGGCGCAGCTCGATCGTGGAGCTCGCGACCGGGCCGCCGCGCTCGCCGTCGACGGGCCGCGCGGAGCGCACGAACGCGCGCACGTCGTCCTCGTCGCGCACCGGCTCGAGGAGGGTCCGGCGTCCGTCGGGGTGCTGGAGCGCCGCGCGGCGGCCGAACGCACAGCGAGTCCACACCAGGCGCGGCGCGGGCGCGGAGCGCAACTCCTCCTCGAGCGCGTCGCAGCGCAGGTGGGGATCGAGCGTTCGTCCCGCCGAGGGGCCGAGATCGCCGTCGAGCCACCAGGCGGCGCTGGTCACGTCGACCTCGCCGCGGACGGACGTCTCGATCACGTGGACCGCGACGGATCGGTCATCGGCGCGGAGCAGATCGTACTCGGCGTCGCGCGACCAGACTGCGAGCGCGTGCTCGGGCGGGACGTCGAACCTCCAGCGCGGCGACGACGGAGGCTCGAGCTGCGCGCGCGCGGGCGAGCCCGCCAGCAGCGCCAGCGCGAGGGCGAAGGTGCACCGGACGAAGCTCGCCGAGGCCGACCCTCCGATCGAGTACCGCCCCCGCCGTGCGCAAGGCGCCCCTCGAGGTGCGCAAGTCGCCCCTCCGGGTGCGCAAGTCGCCCCTTCCGGTGCGCAAGTCGCCCCTCGGGGTGCGCGATGGCGCCCCTCGTCAGGCGGGGAGCTTCACCTTCGCGAGCGCGGCGCCGAGGCGGTTCAGCTCGGCGATGGGGATGCCCGTCAACGAGACGTGCGTGCTCGTGGTGCGGACCTTGACGGTCGCGAAGGCCTTGCGCTTCTTCAGGACCTTGGCGATCGCGGCCTCGGCGGGGGGAGCCTTGCGGCGCGGCTTCTTGCCGAGGGCGTCGCGCGCGGCGACGATCTCTTCGCGGGTGCACGCGCGCGCGGGCTTCTTGGTGACGCCGCCGCCGGGGCGCTTCACGGGGACGCGGAGGCGGTCGAGGTCGATCGCGCGGGGGAGGTCCTCGCTGCCCGTGAGCTCTTGGGCGTACTTCGCGACCTCTTCGAGGAAGGTGAGGCCCTTCTCGGCCTCGTCCTCGGGGGAGAAGGCGATCGCGACGAGGGTGTTGCGGGCGACCGAGCGCTTGTCCTCCCCCGGGAGGATCCTCGCGATGAACTCCTTGTCCGTCCGCATGCCGCCGCCGAGGTAGCGGGGAGGGTCGCTGCTCATGACGTCGTGCACGAGCTCCCAGAGCTCGTCGAAGAGCGCGGCGCCGCCGGCGCGCAGGCGCAAGATCTCTTTCTCGGTACGAGCCCACTCCTTCTTCTGCGCGGCCGTCGCCCGGAGGAGGGGCTCGAGGATCGCTTCGCGGGGGCTCGGCGCGTTCGTCTTCTTCTTCGCCATGAGGGGACGCTGCCACGCGCGCGGTCCCGCATGAAGGGGAGGGGTCGCGGTTCGCGCGCGCAGGGGGCCCGGCCTCGGCGAGCGCGGGAAGGTGCGCGCTCGGCGCGGCGGGGGCATCCTCGTTCCATGGCCCGTCCCCGTCTCCCTCGCTCGCCCCGCGTCATCCCGCGCATCGACGTCCCCGCGCCCGCTCGGCCGCCGGCCGCGCCGCGAACGCCCGCGCCCGTCGCGGGCACACGGCCGCGGCCGCCGGTGGTGGCCCCGGCGACGCGTCCGTCGTTCGGGATCACGGCGCCCCTCGCGGTGCCGGCGCAGCCGCCGGCGGGGCTCGCTTCCAAGGAGCTCGCCGACTGGCACGTGGCGCAGGTCCACGCGCACGAGCGGCTGCGGGCGCTGTCGTTCTACGACACGGGCCATCACCTGATGGAGCTGCTGGCGCTGCGCGAGGTGGTCGAGGCGAGGGACATCAAGGAGCTCTGTTCCAAGGTGGACCTCGGGATGAGCCACATGACCGCGAACAAGTACCTGCAGGTCGCGCGCGCGTTCGACCGCGAGACGGCGCTGCGGATCGGGATCGAGAAGTGCTACGCGCTCACCCTCTACGCGAAGGCGACGGGGCGCGTCGGTCACGCGGCCGCGATCCTCGCGAGCGACGAGGCCGTGCGCGGGGAGCGGGGGCTGCGGGTCGGCGGGGCGAGCGCTTCCAAGCTCTTCGCGGCGGTGCGCGCGCTGAAGGAGGCGGGACGCGCCCAGCGCGAGCCGACGGAAATCCAAGCCGCGCGCGCGCACGGCGCTGGCGACGCAGGCGCTCGTGAAGCAGCTCGGCTTCCGCGGGGCGACGGTGGAGATCGTGCGCCGCGGCGGCGAGCCCCGCGTGGCGATCTACATCTCCTTGGAAACGGCGGAGGCGCTCGAGCCAGGGGTGCTCCGCGCGTTCGCGAAGGCGGGGCCGCGGATCGCGAAGCGGCGACCGGATCTGTTCGAGCCGCTGCGCGCCGCAGGGTGGAAGCTCCGAGGCTCG
>JAYRVK010000137.1:0-7339 GCA_041918555.1 Sandaracinaceae bacterium | reverse complement strand
GGGCGACGCGCTCGTGCTCGACGTGCGCGCGACCGGCACGACCACCGGGCGCGCGGACACGCGCACGCCGCCGTGCGGCGCCGCGCCGGGGAGCCCCGATCAGACCTGGCAGCTCACCGCGCCGAGCGCGGGCCACTACACCATCGACGTCGACTCCGACTTCGACGGAGTGCTCGCGGTCTACGCGCCCGGCGGCGCGGAGCCGCTCGCGTGCAACGACGACCACGGCTCAACGCGCGCGTCGCGGGTCGAGGTCGACCTCGGCGCGGGCCAGGCCGTCGAGGTGGTGATCGACGGCTACCGCGGGGGGGAGGGTAGCTACGGGGTCGTGGTGCGGGGCGGCGGGGGCTCGGGCGCGACGGTAGCCGGACAACCCATCTTGCTCGGTACACCGACGCGCGGAGACACCACGCGCGGGACCGACCAGCACCAGCCCGAGTGCGGCTCGCGGCCCGGTACGCGCGACGAGACGTGGCTCTTCACGCCGCCGATCACGGGCGCGTACATGGTCCACGTCGACGCCGAGTTCGACTCGGTGCTCGCGATCTACGAGCGCGGCGCGCCGGCGCCGATGCACTGCAACGACGACTTCGGGAGCACGCGCCGCTCGCGGCTCACCACGCGCCTCGACGCGGGGCGCGAGTACGAGCTGGTCGTCGACGGGTACGGAACGTACGAGGGCGCGTACATGGTGACGGTCACGCCGGTCACCTCGACCGGCGGCGGCACGATCGCGATCGGCCCGATCGTGTCGGGCGACACGTCGGCGGGCAGCGACCATCACACGCCGAGCTGCGGGAGCCAGCCGGGCACCCCCGACGAGGTGTGGTCGCTGCCGGTCCCCGCGAGCGGGCAGTACGTGATCCACGTCGACGCCGAGTACGACTCGCTCCTCGCGGTCTACGGCGCCAACGGGACGGAGCTCGCGTGCAACGACGACTACGGCGGGACGCGCGCGAGCCGCCTCGAGACCACGCTGCAGGGCGGCGACACGGTGCAGGTGGTGGTCGACGGCTTCCAGGGCGCATCGGGGAGCTATCGCCTGCGCGTGATCGCCGCGAGCGGCGCCGCGCCGCCGACGCCGACCCCCACGCCGCAGCCCGGGCCGCCGCCGCCGCCCGAGCTCGCGGTCGAGGACATCACGCGCGTCGAGGCGCGCTGCGCGACGGCGACCGCGCTCGCGCCGGGGCTCACCGCCGGGCGCGTGAGCGCGGCCGAGGCCGCGGCGCGCACGACGTGCGGTGGCGGGGCCGGCGGCGAGGCGATCTACACGGTGACGGCGCCCGTCGCCTCGACGCTCACGGTGCGCGCGGAGAGCACGCTCCCGCCCGTGCTCGAGCTCCGCACCGCGTGCTCGCGGGGGCACACGGTCGTCGCGTGCGAGGCCGCCGCCAACGAGCCGCAGCGCGCGGCGCTCACCGCGCGCCTCGAGCCCGGCCGCACGTACTTCCTGATCGTCGACACGCAGCGCGCGGGCGACGCCACGTTCACGCTCGAGGTCGCGATCGAGCCGGTGGTCGCGCCGTGACCCCGCTGGACGCGACGGGCGGCGAGGCCTAGGAGAGAGCCGTGCTGGCCAAGATCTTCCTCGGCTTCACGATCGTCACGCTCCTCGAGACGTACCTCCTCTATCTCCTCGGCGCGTACACCGGGCCGTGGACGACGCTCGGGCTCATCGTGCTCACCGCGATGATCGGCGCGTGGCTCACCAAGCGCGAGGGCCTGAAGATGTGGCGCGACTGGCGCGACGCGCTGAGCGTCGGCCAGCTCCCCGAGGAGGGGATCCTCGGCGGCGTGCTCGCGCTCGTCGGCGCGGTGCTCCTCATGACGCCGGGCGTGCTGACCGACGTGACGGGGATCGTGCTCTTGATCCCCGGCCCGCGGCGCGTCGCCGCGAAGTACCTGCGCGCGTACCTCGAGAAGAAGTTCGCGAGCGGGCCGAGCACCGTGACGAAGCGCGTGCGCGTCCAGCACGCCGACGGCACCGTGACCGAGCGCGTCGAGGCCCACTGGGGCGCGGGCACGCGCCGCACGCCCGGCGTGATCGACACCGAGGGCGAGGTCGTCGAGGTGCGGCACCGCAACGACCCGCCCGCGCGCCTCGAGCGCTCCGAGTAGGACGCCGGGCTACGCTAGCCCTCATTCGAGGCAGATGGGACGACGGATCGAAGCGGCGCCGGAACGGCTCGCGGAGGACCCGGACCTCCGGGCATCGGTCGAGCGCGCGCTCCTGGGTCACGCCGAGCGCAACGAGCGGGTGCTCGCCCTGCTCCGCGCGGTGACGATGAGCGCCGTCGCCGCCTTCGATCTCGCAAGGGGCTGCGCCTCGAATTCACGGTAATCGGCGACACCGTCAACACCGCGTCGCGCCTCGAGGCCCTCACCAAGACCCACGGCGTCGACGTCCTCGTCAGCGAGGCGTGCCGCGAGCGGCTCGGCGAGGCGCCCACGCTCGTCCCGCTCGGCGAGACGGCGCTCCGGGGCCGACAAGACATTTTGCGTATCTACACGTTCGAGGACTGAGCGGACCTGCGCGCGGGCGGGCCGCCCCAGCGCGCGAGGAGCGAGGGCACGACGACCATGTTGAGCGCGGTCGAGGTCGCGAGCCCGGTGAGGATCACGAGGGCCATCGGGGCCTGGATCTCGGTGCCCGGCTCGCCGAGCGCGAGCCCGAGGGGGAGCAGGCCGAGCGCCGCGGTGAGCGCGGTCATCAGGATCGGGGAGAGCCGCTCGAGCGCCGCGCGCCGCGCCGCCTCCTCGCGAAGGACGCCCTCGGCCTCGAGATCGGCCATCCGCGTCGCGAGGAGGATCCCGTTGCGCATCGCGATCCCGAAGAGCGTGATGAACCCGATGGTGGTCGCGACCGAGAGCGTGCCCCCCGCGAGGAACACGCCGCCGACCCCGCCCGCGAGCGCGAGCGGCAAGTTGACGAGGACCGCGAGGGTGCGGCGCAGGCTCCGGAGCGTGAGCCCCACGATCAGCACGATCCCCGCGAGCGCGAGCGCGCCGAGGATCACGAGCTGGAGCTGTGCGCGCTCTTGCTGCTCGATCTGGCCGGTGAGCTCCGCCGAGACGCCCGGCGGCAGCGCGAGGCCGCCGAGCACCCCGCGGATCTCCTCGGCCGCGCCGCCGAGGTCGCGCCCCGCGACGTTGGTCGTGACGTAGAGGCGGCGCCGCACGCCCTCGCGCATCACGTAGTTCGGCCCGGGCTCCGTCTCGACGCGGGCGATCGCGTCGATCGGCACCGTCGCGCCCGACGGGGTCGGGAGGATCGCGTCGCGGACCGCTGCCGGATCGCCGCGGAGCGCGTCGCCGTAGCGGACCACCACGTCCGTCGCGACGCCGTCCTCGAACACCCGCCCGGTCGTCTGGCCCCACAGCGCGAGCCCGATCGCGCTCGCGGCCTCGCCCCGCGAGAGGCCGTAGCGCGCCGCGGCCTCGGCGTCCGCGTCGACGACGAGCTGCGGCACGTCCACGATCGGCTCGACCTCGAGATCGACGAGCCCCTCGATCGGCGCGATCGCGTCGCGGACGATCCCCGCGCCCTCGCGCAGGCGCGCGAGGTCGTCACCCACGAGCCGCACCGCGAGCGCTGTGCGGTGCCCCGACACGAGGTGCTCGATGCGGTGCGAGATCGGCTGGCCGAACGAGAACGTCGCGCCCGGCACCACGCTCACGCGCTCGCGCAGGTCCTCGAGGAGCGCCTCGCGCGAGCGGGGATCGCTCGCGTCGAGGAGCACCTCGAGCTCGCTCCGCTCCGGCCCTTGCACGTGCTCGTCCCGCTCGGCGCGGCCGGTCCGGCGCGACACCGAGCGCACCGCGGGATCCGCGAGGAGCGCCTCCTCCGCGAGCCGGCCCAGGGCGTCGCTCTCGCTGAGCGAGGTCCCGGGGAGCACCATCATCCCGACGTTGAGGCTCCCCTCGCGCAGCTCGGGGAGGAACGAGGTCCCCGCGAACGAGAGGCCGCTCGCGCCGATCGCGGCGAAGAGCAGCGAGGCGCCCGCGACGAGGCGCGGGTGACGGATCGCCGCGTCGAGGATCGGCGCGAAGCGCGTCGCGAGGACGCGCGGCACCGGCGGCTCGCGCGCGTCGTCCTTGCGCAAGAGGTACGAGCACAGGACCGGCGTGATGGTGACCGCCACCACGAGCGACGCCGCGATCGCGACCAGGAACGCGACGCCGAGCGGCGCGAGGAGCCGGCCCTCGAAGCCGCCGAGGAACAGGAGCGGCGCGAACACGAGCACGAGGATCGCGGTGGCGCTCACGATCGAGCTCCGGATCTCGCGGGAGGCCTCGTACACGGTGACCAGGCGCGGCGGGCGCTCCACCTCGGGGAGCGCCGCCCGATCGCGGAGGCGCCGGGCGACGTTCTCGACGTCGACGATCGCGTCGTCGACCAGCTCTCCCACCGCGATCGCGATGCCTCCGATCGTCATCGCGTCGATCCCGTAGCCCAGGAACGAGAGCGCGATCACCGCGAGGAGCACGGAGAGCGGGAGCGCGAGCACGCTCACCACGGTCGCGCCCGGGCGCCACAGGAACACCACGAGCACGAGCGCAACGAGGATTGCACCATCGCGGACGGCCGTCCCGGCGTTGCCGAGGGCCTCGTCGATGAAGTCGACCTGACGGAAGAGATCGCGGTGGAGCGTCACCCCCGACGCGCGCAGCGAGGGCTCGAGCGCGTCGAGCGCGGCGTCGAGGCGCGCGGTCGTCCCCACGGTGTCGGCGTCGGGCTGGCGGATCACGCTCATCACCACCGCCTCGCGCCCGCCGAACGACCCCGTGCCGCGGCGCACCGCGGGGCCCACGCGCACCTCCGCCACGTCGCGCACGAGGACCGCGTAGCCCCCGCGGTCGACCACGCGGATCCGGCCGAGCTCGTCGGCGTCGCGCGCGCGGCCGAGCACGCGCACGATCTCCTCCTGCGAGCCGCGTGTCACGAAGCCGCCCGGTGCGTTGTGGCTCCCCGCCGCGAGCGCGTCCGCGACCGCGCCCGGCGTGAGCTCGAACCGCGCGAGGCGCACTGGATCCAAGAGGACCTGGTACTCGCGCACGTCGCCGCCGATCGGGACGACCTGCGAGATGCCCTGCACCGCGAGGAGGCGGCGCCGCACGTCGCGGTCGGCGACGCGGCGGAGCTCCATCGGGTCGAGCGTGTCGCTGGTGAGCGCGAGGAACGCGATCTCACCCATCACGCTCGAGCTCGGCGCGAGGATCGGGGCCTCGGCCTCGGGGGGCAAGGCGCCCCCGATGGCGGCGAGGCGCTCCATGACGCGCTGGCGCGCCACCGTGTCGTCCGTGTCCCAGTCGAACTCGATCCACACGATCGAGATCCCGGCGGCGCTCGCGCTCGTGACGCGTCGGGTGCCCGCCACACCGTTCACCGCGGTCTCGATGGGGAAGGAGACGAGCTCCTCGATCTCGGTGGGCGCGAGGCCGGTCGCCTCGGTGACCACGGTCACGCGCGGCGCGCTCACGTCCGGCAGCACGTCGATCGGCAGCTCGCCCGCCTCGCGCACCCCGTACGCGACGACCGCGACGGTGAGCGCGAGCACCACCACGCGGTGGCGGAGCGACAGCGAGAGGACCGCGTCGATCAATGCGGGTGCCCGTGCCCGTGTGCGCCCGCCGTGGTGGCGGTCGCCGCGAGCCGCAAGAGGTAGCCGCCCGTCGTGACCACGCGCTCGCCCTCCGCGAGCCCCTCGCGCACGAGCACGCGCGCGCCGTCGTCGGCGCCGACCCGCACGGCGCGCTCCTCGAAGTCCTCGCCGGAGCGCTGCACGTAGAGCACGCGCCGGCCCGCGACGTCGACGAGCGCCGCGCGCGGCACGACGACGCCCGCCTCCGCGTCGCCCGTGGGGATCGTCACGCGCACGGCGGCGCCGACGCGGAGCTCGGGCGCGGGCTCGCGGATCGACCAGATCACGCGGACGGTGCGCGCGCGCTCGTCGACCGCGCTCGAGACCGCGACGAGCGCGCCCTCGAGCGGCCGCGCGCGCTCCTCGCCGAGGAGCCGGAACGACACCGGCCCGTCGGGTCGGATCTGCGACGCCCACGCCTCCGGCACGAACGCGGTGAGCCAGCGCTCGCGCGGATCGATCACCCGGAACAGGAGCTCGTTCGCCTCGACGGCCTCGCCCGGGCTCACCCGCACCTCGTCGAGCACGCCGGCGATCGGCGAGGTGATCCGCCACGTGCCGCGCCCGGTCCCGCGGCTCGCCGACGAATAGAGCGCGCTCGCGCGACGCGCCGCGGCGATCGAGGCCTCGGCCGCCCGCACGCGTCGCTGCGCCTCCGCGACCTGCCGCTCGGGCACCGCGTGCTCGGCGAGCAGCCGCTCGGCGCGCTCGAGCGCCGCGCGCGCGTCCTCGAGCTCGACCTCGGCGTCGACGACCTGCGCCTCGGCGCGGCTCGCGGACTCGGGCGAGCCGGGCGTGGGCGCGAGCGTCGCGAGCTCCTGGCCCGCCGCGATCGACTGGCCCGGGAGCGGGAAGCCGGAGGTGCCCGCCATCACGCGGCCGCCGACCGGCGCGTGCACGTGGGCGAGCCCCGACGGCGGCACCCCGAGTTCGCCGGCGATCTCGTGCCCCGGCGCGATCTCCCCGCGCTCCGCGAGCGCGGTCGCGAAGGGCACGCGCCACTGCTGCTCCATCAAGAGCGAGATGCCGCCCTCGTCTCCCTCTTCGTGCGCGGCCTCGGCGGCCTCGGCGCTCGGGTAGACCTCGACCTCGAAGCCGTCGACCGCGCCCTCGCCGCCCTCGATCACCTCGAGACGCCCGCGGTAGGTGCCGGGCGCGGGCGGGGTCACCGTCGGCTGGTAGATCCCCGACCGGGCCATCGTCGCGTCGCCGCTCACGCGCGCGGGGCCCTCGAGGGTGAGTCGAACCGTGGCGCCCTCGAGCGGCCGGTGGCCGTCGAGGATCGTGACGTGCGCGAGGAACGGGACCTCCTCCCCCGCGACGGCGACGGGGTGCTCGGCGAAGAGCGCGAGCGTCTCTCCGTAGATCGTGATCGCGGCCACCTCGCCGTGGTGGTGATCGTGGTGGCCTTGCTCGTCCTCGTGCTCGCCGTGGTCGTGCACGTCGTGCGGGTCCTCCGTGCCGCACGCGGCGAGGACGAGCCCCGTGATGAATGCAAGCCTCATTGCGCCCCCGCCGCGCCCCGCAGGCGCACGTCCCCGAGGCGCACCGCGAGGTCGAGGGCGAGCCGGCGCTCCCCGTTCTCGACCACCGCGCGCTGCGCGTCGATCCGCTCGAGCAGCGTCCGCTCGCCGTCCCGGTACCCCGCGCTCGCCGCGCGGGCCAGCTCCTCTCGGGCCGCGTCGGTCGCCGCGCCG
>JAYRVK010000136.1:0-5777 GCA_041918555.1 Sandaracinaceae bacterium | reverse complement strand
GCCATCGAGCGCTTCATCGCCTCCTCGGGATCGGCGGTCGCCGGCGCGCCGTAGAGGTCGGGCGCGAGCGCGACGAAGCCCTCGCTCGCGAAGCGCTCGCACTGCGCGCGGAGGTCGTCGTTGAGCCCCCACCACTCGTGGCAGACGACGAGGCCGGGGCCGCGCTCGCCGGCGAGGTCCGCGAAGAACGAGGGCGAGGCGGGATCGTCCTCGCGGAGCGTGAGCTCGAGGCGCTGGGTGGACATGCGCGGCAGGGTGCTATGCGGGCGCCGCGAGCGTCCACTCGGGATCGAGCGCGCGCGCGATCTCGACCGAGCGCTCCCAGAGCTGCTCCGCGAGCGCCTCGTCGCGGCCGTGGCGGCTCGAGCGCGCCACGTTGCAGTCGCTCAGGTACTCGCCCGTCACTCCGTCGAGCGACGGATGCGCCGCGGCCCAGCACTGCGTCGCCGCGCCCTCGTGGACGTCCTTCATGAACGCCCAGCTCACCATCGGGCTGAAGAAGCTGAAGAAGCCGATGTGCCGGCCGAGGTTCGTGCGGATCACCCCCGGATGCAGGGCGTTCGCGGTGCGCCCACCGTCGAGGCGCCTCGCGAGCGCGCGCGCGAAGAGGAGGTTCGCGAGCTTGGACTGCCCGTACGCGCCGCGGGGGGTGTAGTCCTTCGCGAGCGAGAGATCGTCGAAGCGGATCCCGCCCTCCGGCGCCCAGTGGTGCGCGCCGCTCGAGAGCACGACCACGCGCCCGCTCGCGCGCAGCCGATCGAGGAGCTGCGTGACGAGGAGGAAGTGGCCGACGTGGTTCGTGAGGAACTGGAGCTCGTGCCCGTGCTTCGTCTCGCGGCGCGGGAGCATCATGATGCCGGCGTTGCAGAGGATCACGTCGAGCGGCCCCTCCACCGCGTCGACGCACGCGCGCACCGAGCGCGGCTCGGAGAGCTCGCACGCGAGCGCGACGTGGCCCTCGCCCGGCAGCCCCGCGAGGCCCTCCGCGGCCTTCTCCTCCGTGCGCGCGGCGCCGAGGATCGTCGCGCCGCGCCGCGCGAGCACGCGCCCGCTCTCGAGGCCGAGCCCCGAGTTGATCCCCGTGATGAGGATCCGACGGCCCGAGAGATCCAGGCCGGCGGTCACCTCCTCCGCCGTCGAGCCGAAGCCGAACCCGCTCGGGCCGTGCTTGCCCTTGATCGCGCCTGCGAGAGACATCGTGGGGCATCTGGGTCCCGCCCGCCGCGAGCGCAACCTCCCGCGTGCGCGCCCGCGCGCGGGGGCTACGTTCTCCCCGCATGACGAAGCCTCGCTGTCGCGTCGCGGTCACTGGCGGTCCCGGGGGAGGCAAGAGCACGGCGGTGGATCTGTTCCGCCGCGAGCTCGGCGCCGAGGTCGTGGTGGTCCCCGAGTCCGCCACGATGCTCTTCGCGGGCGGCTTCCCGCGAACGGAGCAGCCCGAGGCCCGCTGCTACGCGCAGCGAGCGATCTTCCACGTGCAGCGCAACCTCGAGGACCTCTACCGCAGCCTCTACCCGGGCCGCGCGCTCATCTGCGATCGCGGGACCGTCGACGGCGCCGCGTACTGGCCGACCGACGGCGACTACTTCATGGCGATGGGCACGACCCACGAGGCCGAGCTCGCCCGCTACGACGCGGTGATCTTCTTCGAGAGCGCGGCGGTCGGGGGGATGAGCATCGAGGGCGGCAACCCGACGCGCATCGAGACCGACCTCGAGGCGGTGCGGCTCGATCGCGCGCTCCGCGATCTCTGGCAGGAGCACCCCCGCTTCGTGATGGTCCCGCACCAGAGCTCGTTCTTCGAGAAGCTCCGCATCGGCTTCGAAGCGATGCGCGAGATCGTGCGCGAGCACCAGAACGGAACGTGCCCGCGGTAGCCTGCGCACCATGCTCCGCATCCGCCGCTCCGAGGAGCGCGGGGCCGCCTTCCACGGCTGGCTCGACACGCGCCACACCTTCTCCTTCGCGGGCTACCACGACCCCGCGCACATGGGCTTCCGCGCGCTCCGCGTGATCAACGAGGACCGCGTGAGCCCGGGCCGCGGCTTCGGCACGCACGGGCACCGCGACATGGAGATCGTGAGCTACGTGCTCGAGGGCGCGCTCGAGCACGAGGACAGCATGGGGACCGGCTCGGTGGTCCGACCGGGCGAGGTGCAGCGCATGAGCGCGGGCACCGGCGTCTACCACAGCGAGTGGAACCACTCCGAGCACGAGCCGGTGCACTTCCTCCAGATCTGGCTCGTCCCGTCGCAGCGCGGCCTGAGGCCGAGCTACGAGCAGAAGGCGTTCGCGCCCGAGGAGAAGCGGAACCGCTTTCGCCTCGTGGCGTCGCCCGACGGCGCGGACGGCTCCGTCGTGGTCCACCAGGACGTGCGCCTCTTCGTGTCGCTCCTCGACGCCGGCCACGCCCTCGAGCACGCGCGCGAGCCGGGCCGGCACCTCTGGCTCCACGTCGCGAAGGGCGAAGTGGCGGTCGACGGGGTTACCCTCGCCGCCGGCGACGCGGCCGCGACGAGCGACGCGGAGGCCCTCTCGATCCGGGCGTCCCAGGACGCCGAGCTCCTCCTGTTCGACCTCGCGTGACGGAGATCCCCACCATGAGCGACGACTCCAAGATCCTCCGCGGGCTCGACGCGCTGCGCGCGAGCCTCGACGCGGCCGGCGCGGCGCGCGTCTTCGTGATCACCTCGGCCGAGCGGCGCTTCCTCGAGCGGCTGCCCCTCGACGGGCTCGCCGTCGAGGTGTTCGACGGCGCGGTGGTGCACGTGCCGCGCGAGGTGGTCGACGCCGCGAGCGACCGGCTCGCGCGCTTCGCGCCCGACACGCTGATCACGCTCGGCGGCGGCTCCGCGACGGGGCTCGGCAAGGCCCTGCGCCTGCGCCACGAGGGCGTGCGCTTCGTCGCGATCCCGACGACCTACGCGGGCTCCGAGATGACGAGCCTCTACGGCGTCCTCGAGGACGGCGAGAAGCGCACCGGGCGCGACCCGCGCGTGCGGCCGGACCTCGTCGTGCACGAGCCGCGGCTCTTCGAGACGATGGGCCGGGCGCTGAGCGCGACGAGCCTGATCAACGCGCTCGCGCACCCGATCGGGGCGCTCGCGAGCGGAGGCCTCGACGACGGCGCGCGGCTCGCGGCGCTGCGCGCCGTGCGCGATCTGGTCTGGGCGCTCGACCACGTGCTCGAGGCGCTCGCCTCGCCGGACGGCCGGCAGGCCGCGCTCGCGGGCGCGGCGCGGGCCGGCGCGATCATCGAGCGCGGCGCGCTCGGCGCCCACCACGCGATGGCCCACCTCTTCGGCGGGCGCTTCGCGCTCGAGCACGCGGCCGTACACGCGGTCCTGCTGCCGCAATTCGTCTTGCACCTCGCGGCCGCGGATCCCGCGCTCTACGCCTCGATCGCCGAGGCCGCGGGGTACCCGGATCTCCCGGCACGGCTCTACGACGCGCTGACGCGCGCGGGCGTGGCGCGCTCGCTGACGGACCTCGGGGTGAGCCACGACGCGCTCGAGGCGCTCGCCGCCGAGGACCCGCGCGCGCGCGAGCGCTGGGTCGACGACGCGCGCCTCGGCCGGCGCCCGAGCGTGAGGGCGCGCGCGTGGGACGCGGGCGAGCGGCCGTACACGAGCATCTCTGGCCCCGCGCCCGCCGCGGCCGAGCGCGTGGTGATCGCGCTCCACGGCCGCGACGCGAACGCCGGCCGGTTCACGGAAGACGTCTTGCACCTGGTCGGCCGCGACGGGCGCACCGCGGTGATCGCGCCACAGGGCCCGCGCGACCAGTGGTACGGCGCGTCGTTCCGCTCCCCGCGCGCGGAGCTCGAGCCGCTCCTCGGCGCCTCGCTCGCCGCGGTCCGCGCGCTGATCGACCGGCTCGACGCGGAGGGCGTGCCGCCCGAGCGCGTCTTCCTCGTCGGGTTCTCGCAGGGCGCGTGCCTCGCCACCGAGGTCGTCGCGCACGCGCCGCGCCGGCTCGGCGGGCTCGTCGCGATCGCGGGCGGGCGGATCGGCCCGCCCGAGGAGGCGCCGCGCGTCGCGTCCGACCTCGCGGGGATGCCGGTCCTCCTCGGGAGCGCGGACGGCGATCCGTGGGTCCGCCCGGACGAGGTCGAGGCCACCGCGGCGTGGCTCCGCGCGGCCGGCGCGGACGTGAGCGTGCGGCGCGCGACCGGCGACGCCCACGAGATCTCGACGGTCCAGCGCCTCGACGCGCGCGCGCTGCTGTGCGGGCCCGCGCCCGCCGGCCCGCACGGCTTCGGCGGCGCCCACGAGAGCGAGGCCCTGCCCGGCGCGCTCCCGCGGCACCAGAACACCCCCCGCAAGGCGCCTTACGGGATCTACCCCGAGCTCATCTCGGGCACGGGGTTCCTCGCGGACCGCCACCACAACGCGCGCGTCTGGCTCTACCGGATCCGTCCGTCCGCCTCGCACACCCCGTTCGAGCCGCTCGCGCACGCGACGTTCGTCGACGACTGGAGCGCGGGCCTCGTCGAGGCGAACCTCGCGGGCTGGGCGCCGATGCCCGCGCCCGAGCGGCCGACCGACTTCGTCGACGGCATCGCCACGATCGGCGGCCAGGGCCACCCCTCGCTCCGCCGCGGCTTCGCGATCCACGCCTACGCCGCGAACCGCTCGATGGAGCACCGCGCCTTCTACGACGCCGACGGCGAGCTCCTGATCATCCCGCAGCAGGGCGGCCTCGTGCTCCAGACCGAGCTCGGCGCGCTCGAGGTGGGCCCGCGCCAGATCGCGATCGTCCCGCGGGGGATCAAGGTCGCCGTGATGCTCCGCGACGGCTTCGCGCGCGGCTGGCTCGGCGAGGCCTACGGCCGCCGCTTCGATCTCCCCGAGCGCGGCGTCGTCGGCAGCAACGGCACCAGCGACCCGCGCCACTTCCGCGCCCCGGCCGCGCGCTTCGAGGACCGCCTCGACCCGGGCTTCCGGCTCACCGCCAAGCTCGGCAACGCCTTGTACGACGCGAGGCTCGATCACTCCCCGTTCGACGTGGCCGCGTGGCACGGGAGCCTCGTCCCCTACGTCTACGACCTCGCCGACTTCTCGCCGGTCGGCACCACCCGCTTCGATCACCCGGACCCCTCGGTCCACGTGGTCCTCGGCGCCCCGATGGACGAGGCGGGCGCCGACACCCTCGACTTCGTGTTCTTCCCCCCGCGCTGGGACGCGACCGAGCACACCTTCCGGCCCCCGTTCTTCCACCGCAACGCGGTCACCGAATTCAACGGCATCATCGCCGACCCGACGCTCCGCAGGAGCGGCCCCTTCGTCGAGGGCGGCTGGTTCCTCACCCCGTCCATGACCGCACACGGCGTCTTGTCACGCGTGGTCGAGAGCCACCTCCGCCGCACCGACTCCGTCGCCGATCGCCCCGAGCGCCTCGACGACCGCGCCGCGTGGTTCCAGCTCGAGACGATGCTCCCGCTCTCGCTCACCCGCTGGGCCCGCGCGGCCCCGAACCGCATCGCCGAGTGGCCGCACGCGTGGGGCGCCTACCGACCTCACTTCGAAGCGCCGTGAAGCTCAGAACGCGATGGTGCGACGCGGACAGGATCCGATGCAAGACTCGTTGTCGGTGAGCTCGGGGAGCCCCGACGCGTCGAGCAGCACCGTCCCCTCGGCGTCCGTGATCCGGAGTGAGACCTCGTAGTTCTCCACGGGGAGCTCCCGTCGCTCGTAGTAAAAGCGCCGCGTCGCCCAGACGCCGGTCGCCTCGTAACAGATGACAAACCCCCGATCGTCGTGGATTGGGGGTTCCTC
>JAYRVK010000135.1:0-10444 GCA_041918555.1 Sandaracinaceae bacterium | reverse complement strand
TCCGACCGCTGCGCCCGTGCGCGCGGTCACCGGGTGCTCGTCGGTGCCCGCGCGGGCGTCGACGACGATCGTGCCCTCGACGTCGTCGGGGACCTCGAAGGTGTGGGCGAACAGACCGCCGGCGTCGGTCGTCACCTCGACGGGTGCGCCGACCGGGCGCTCGAGCGCGTCGCGCAGCGTGAGGCGCACGGTCTGGCCGCCGCGGGCGACGCGCGTGCGCGCGCCGAAGTAGCGCCCGAACACCCGCGCGGGCCCGCCCGGCCGCACGAGCGCGCGTGCGCTGTGCAACTCGATTTGCAGATCTTCGCGGACCGACACCGGCAGGTCGTAGCGCCGCTGGATCCCGTTCGCGTGCACGAGCCGGAGGACCGCGGAGAAGGAGTCTGGCGCGTCCGCGGGGACCGCGAGCTCGATCAACGCGCGGCCGAACGCGTCGGTGCGCAGCTCGACGGCGTCGGCCGTCTGCTGGTCGAGCGAGGTGGCCACGTGGAGGGTGGCGCCGTCCGCCGGTCGCAGATCGGAGAGGCCGATCACCTCGTACGCGGTGACGATCCAGCGCAGCGTGCCGCCGCGCGGCGCGCTGAGCCCGCCCTCGAGGCTCATCTCGACGCCGGTCACGCCGCCGCGGGCGACGCGCGCGCGCGCACCTTGCGCCGAGGCGGCCGCGGGGACCGCGAGGAGGAGGGAGAGTAGGAAGAAAATCGTCTTGCGCATGGCTCAGGCGCCTCCCGGCGCGAGGCGGCGGAGGAGCGGGATGGGGGGGAGGATCGGACGCTCGGGATCCGAGGCCTCGGCGTCGGGCACCTCGGGCTCGGGGCCTTCGTCGGGGAGCTCGACCGCCTGCGACGCCTGGATCGACACGGGCAGCACGTCGGCGCGATCGGGCCCGAGCTCGTCGTAGGCGACGACGCCGAGGCCACGCAGCGTTCCAGAGAGCGCCCAGCGGACGGGCAGCGGCAGCGTCACCCAGCCTCCGGGCGAGAGCGGCCGCAGCGGCAGGATCAGCGTGCGGCCCTCCATGTGCGCGTCCGAGCGCAGGAGCGCGGCGAGGCGCTCGCGCGTCGGCTCGTCGAGCTCGCTCCCCGCGGGGAGCTCGATCTCTACGACCGGTCGCGTGAGGATGCGGGCGCCGCGGTTCTGCACTCGGATGCGCAGGCCCGCGCGCGTGTCCCGCGCTCCGCGCTCGCCGTCGATCGTCGTCTCGATCAGCGCGTCGCGGCGCGGTACCACGTCCCACGGCAAGAGATACGCGAGCGCGAAGTGCGCGAGGGCGACCGTGCCCTCGGGGAGCTCGACGCGGAGCTCGTGCGCGCCGGGCGTCCCGAGGCCGCGCATCGTGGCGACGATCACGCCGCCCTCGGTGGTGGTCTCGAGCGGCGCGCCGTCGAGGAGGATCCGCGCCCCGGCGGGCGTGCCCGTGGTCAGCCTCGCGGCGGCGGCGGCCGCGAGGTAGCGGTCCATTCCGTGGAAATAGGGCCGCGGCAGGATGTCGCCCTCGATGATCCACGGGGGCGGCGGGACGGCGCCGTGGAGGTGCATCTCGACGAGCGCGCGCACGAGCGCGATCGCGTTCTCGCGCCGGCCGAGCGCGAGCTGCGCGAGCGCGAGGAACGCGGTCGGCTGGGCGCGGGGCTCGTGGCCCTCGGGCTGCTCGGGCTCGACCCACGCCATGTCGCCCACGCGGACGAGGTGGCGCGCGCTCCGCCGCACGAGCTCCTCCGCGCGCGGGATCATCCCTCCGGAGAGCGCGAGCGCCGCGGCGGCGCGGGCCCAGTCGGTCGGCGCGTCGCTCTGCGCGGTCGCGTGGATCGCGGTGATCTCGCGCAGGCGGCGCAGCAGCGTCTCGGCATCCTCGCGCAGGGCGGGCCGGCGCGCGAGGTCGCGGGCCATCGGGGCCATGGCGAGCAGGAGCCACGCCGGCTGCGCGCCGAAGGCCCCCGGGTCGATGTCCCGCAGCTGCTCGCGCGCGGGGAGGTACTGCCCGATCGAGCGCAGCGCGCGCGCCGCGTCCCCGTCCCCGAGCCGCTCGTCGCGCCAGACCGCGCCGAGCGCGAGCGCGCTCTCCATGGGATCGCGCAAGGCGTCTTGTCCGTAGTCCTCGTAGGACACGAAGGAGTGCGCGCGCTCGGCGAGCTCCTCGGTCAGCGGCTCGCCGGCCATCGCCAGAGCCCACGCGGGCCACAGCGTGCCGTCGGTCTCGTCGAGCGCGCCGAACACGCGGGCGCCGACGGTGAGGCGGAGCTGCCCCGGCCCGCGCTCGCGGGCCTCGGCCGGGACGTCGATGGTCATCCCGCCCGCGCCGTCGATCAGGGCGATCCGTCGGTCGCGCGCGGTCCGCGCGTCCGCGAGCACGCGCAGCGGGCGGCGCACCGCGTCGATGCCGCGCCCCTCGCTCTCGATGCTCACGACGAGGCTTCCCTCGCCCGCCTCGCGCAGCTCGATCTCGACGATGGCCTCATCGGCGCCGCGCGGGGGCAGCGTCAGCTCGATCGGCGCGATCGGCGCGAGCGCGAGCTCGCCCTCGGCCTGGACGACGATGCGCAGAGGGAACGCCTCGTCGGTGCGGTTCTCGACGCGCACCGGCAGTCGGATCCGGTCTCCGATGGTCGCGTGCTCGGGCACCGGCGCGTCGACGAGCGCGGGCTGATCGACGCGCAGGCGCGACTCCCCGCTCGTCGTCCAGCCGCTCGCGGTCCACGCGATCGCCTCGAGCCGATACGTCGTGAGCGCGTCCGCGAGCGGCACCTCGACCTCCGCGCGGCCGCCGGCCATCGGGACCTCGCCGACGAAGAAGAGCGTCGCCGGGAAGTCCTCGCGGATCAGCGTGCCGAGCGCCTCGGCGCGGCGGTCCTGCACCTCGCGCGAGCGCTCCTCGGCCTCCCCGTATCCGTCGGCGGGCGAAGGCTCCGCGGGGGGGGGCGCCGCGACCGAGGCCGGAGCCCCCTGCGCGAGCTGCCGCCGCCCCATTCCGCCCTCGCCGTCCATCGCCGAGAGCGCGTCCATGTCCCCGCCCGGGCCGGCCCCGCCGCCGGTCCGGCTGCGCGCGGGCGCCTCGGTATCGGCGAAGGCGACCGCCTCGTCCGCGACCTCGCTCCCGGACGCGCCGACCGGACCCGAGACCTGTTCCTCCTGCGCGGCGAGCGACAAGCGCTGGTACGCCTGACCCATGCGCGAGAGCACGGTCGTCGACGGAGCGAGCGCGCTGAGCATCCGCATCAGGTTCTCCTCGCCGCTCGCCACCGCGTACGGCGTTCCAGCGGGGACCGCGCGCGCGAACGGATCGGCGACGTCGTCCGCGGTGTTCAGCCGCCCGTCGGGGCCGGGGGACGCGAGCTCCCACTCGAGGGCGCGATCGCTGATCGCGACGCGCGGCCGCCGCCCCGTCACGCGCCGGAACACGTACGGGCGCCCCCACGGATCGGTGAGGTCGTGCGCCTGCACCATGTTCAGCTGGACGAGGGTGCCGAGCCAGCGCTCGGGCGGGAGGTTCGCGCTCGCGCGCTGCGCGTTCTGGTTGTCGGGATCCGTGAGGTGCAGCAGCGCGAGGAGGAGCTTCGAGAGGCGCTGCCGCGCCACGCGGCGCGCCGCGATGTCGAAGGAGAAGCCCGGATCGGCGGCCTCGATCATCGCGACCGTGATCGGCTGCCCGCCGAGCGTGCGGGCCGAGCGCGCGTCGAGGCGGTGCAGGCCGATGAGGTGCTCGATCACGCGCGGGTGGAAGCCGCGGCCCGAGACGATCGGCGCCCTGTCGCGCGCGATCGGCCCGAGCTGCGCGACGGTCTGCTCGAGGAGGTTCTCGTAGCGGCCGAGGCCGCGGCGCAGGAGCTCCTCGCGCTGCGCGGTGGGATCGCGGAGCACGCCGCGCGCGGCCTGCATCCCCTCGTGGTAGGGCTGGTGGTGCTGCGAGCTCCGCCAGTACGGGGTCTCGAGCTCGGGCGGCCTGGGCGGCTCGGGATCGATCCCGAGCGCGCCGGAGAGCGAGGCGCGGAGGAACCTCGCGTTGGTCTCGTCCGCGGGGAGCTGCGCGGCCTCGTGCAGCGCGCCGCGCATCCAGTAGAGGTCCCAGGGGCCCTCGCCTCCATGGGCGGCCTCGTCACGGACGAGGAGCGCGGCCCACCCGCGCGCGCTCGCGTCGGAGGCGGTCAGCGACACGCTCGCGTGCTCGCGCACGAGGTAGCGCGGCCGCTCCGGCGCGACGGTCAGCGAGAAGGCGTCGGCGGGCCGCACGAGCACCGCGTCGAACGCGCCCACGCCGAACGCCGTCGCGCCGGGCTCGTCGGGCGCCTCGCGATCGTTGGCGCCGCGGAGCGCGCGCGCGCGCACGGTGATGATGCCCAGCAGATCGTCGGGGATCGCGAGGTCGCCCGTGTCGCGGCCGCCGTCGATCCACGCGAACCCCACCGCGCGGCCGCCGAACAGGGCCTCGACGAGGACGGGCCGACCGCGCGCGTCGGGCCGGCGCTGCACGCGCACCGCCACGGTGCTGCCGGGCGCGGCGAGCGGCGCGCTCGTCACCTCGACGGCGAGCTCGGCCTCGGCGGACACGGTGACGCACGAGCGGCTGAAGCGCGGCGGATCCGTGCGGACCTCGACCTCGAACGTCGCCGCGACGCGGCCCGCGCAGTCGCCGCCGCGCATGGTGGAGGCGGCGCCGCGCGGGAGGCGGACCGTGACCTCCGCGAAGCCCTTCGGATCGAGGATCAGCGTGCGTCCGTCCGCGGGCAGGCCCGCGCCGCGGACCACGACCTCGGTCCCGCGCACCAGCGGCCGGCCGCGCGGATCGGTGACGCTGACGTAGAGCGTCGAGTCGACCTCCGGGACGAGCGCGCCGCCGCGCGCGGTCGCGCTCACGATCGCGGGTACGCGCGACATGAGGTAGCGCGCGGACGCGGTGATCGTCCCGTACGCCGAGTGGACCGCGCGCGCGGTGAGCGTGTGTGTCGCGACGTCGCCCGCGAGGAACGCCGGCGCGCGCAGGTCGAACGCGGCGACGCCCTCGCCGTTGGTGACGAGGGAGGTCGGGGGGGCGCCCTCGCGGACGCTGACCTCGACGGTCGCCCCGCGCACCGGGGTCCCGCTCGGGGTGGTGACGCGGACGCGACCGACGAGCGGGCCGCCCGGGCGCACGAGCGAGACGCCGTCCTCGTCGGCCCGGTCGAGCTCGACCTCCGCCAGGAGGCGCTCCACGGTTCGGCGCCATACCTGCACGGTGCGGCTCACCTCGGGCCCGCCCTCTTCGCCGACCACCTCGGCGCGCACGCGGTAGTGCCCGGGCTCCGCGCCCTCGGGCAGCGTGAGCTCCGCCACCACCGCGCCGGAGGCGGTGGTCGTGGCCTCGTGATCGGCGAGGGGGTTGCCGCTCGCGTCCAGGAGCTCGACCTTCACGCGGCGCCCCGCGATCGGGGCCTCGGCGCGGATCCCCCGGACCCGGACCCACGCGTGCACGCGCTCGCCGGGCTGGTAGCGGTTGCGATCGGTGAGGAGATCGAGCGCGAGGTCGCGGTAGGTCGAGAGCCCGTAGAGGAAGCGCCGCCCGGGCTGGCCGACGCGGTGGAGGTCGAGCTCGAGCTGAGGCGCGCCGAGCGCGCGGTCGGGGAGGTCGATCCGCAGCGTGAACTGGCCACCCGCGGTCGTGCGGGTCGTCGCGTCGGTCACCGTGTGCCGGCCGCTCCCTTGCTCGTCGCGATCCGTGATCCGCGCGACCAGCTCGAGGCCGCTCTGCGCGCGGAGCGCGGCGAGGCCATCGACCTCGTAGCCCACGCCGGTCAGCGTCATCACGCGTCCGCGCTCGCCCCGCGGCGCGCCCGCGAGCGCGAGCTCGTAGCCCACGGTCGCGCCTTCGCTGACGGGCTCGCCATCGGCACGCGCCCCGGCGGGCAGCAGAAGCACGAGTGCGAGTGTGAGAAACGTACCCGGTCGCGTCGTCGTCATCGTCGTCCGCTTCTGACGCGGGAGAGCCCCCGGGAGGTCTGGGCCGCGTCGATGTCGTCGCGCGCTCCCCGCGCGCTCGCGTCTCGTCTCATACCACGCGACCTCGACGCGCCGCGCGGGCTTTGATCGCGAGCCTCGAGCGTCAATTTGAATTGCGATATTCTTGCAGAGCCGGCTCAGGAGCGGCGATCGAGCCGATCGAGCCGGTGGATGTAGTCGCGGAGCGCGAGGAAGCGATCTTGGATCTGCAGCGCGCGCTCCGCGTTCGCGAGGAGGGACGCCTCGGCCTCGATCCGCGCCCAGCCCTCGGGGCCGAGCGAGCCCATCGCGAGCGGGAACAGCGTCTGGTTCTCGGCCTCGAAGTGCGCGCGGTAGTCGGCCACGAAGCGATGCAGGCCGCGCGCGAGGGCGTAGGCGTCGAACGACGTCCCGTCGCACGCGGCTCGCACCGACGCGAGGTTGTCTCGCGTCGCGCGCTGGATCGTCGCGTGCTCGGCCACGATCGCCTCCGCGCGCGCCGCCGAGGACGGGTCGGAGTCGCGGAGCTGTGCGTAGACGAGGTCTTCGCGCGGGTGGTGGCACTGATCGCCGTAGCGCTGGAGGTAGCCGAGGATCGCCTCGACGATCTCGAGGTCGGTCCGCTCCCCGGACTCCAGGCGCTCGCCCTGTTGCTCGAGGATGTCGATGAAGAGAGAGAAGTTGCGGTGGTCCGCGATCAGCTGCTGCATGAGGGGGCTCGGCACGCCCGCATCCTAGATCACTACCAGCTCGCGCCGATGTCTCCATCCGTCGGTGCCTGGAAATCGCCGAGCGCCTGGGGCTCCGGGGGCGGCGGAGGCGCCGGCATCACCATCTCGCCGGGCGCCGCGACGGGCTCCTCGACCGCTCGTACCTGCGGGGGGATCGGCTTTCGTGCGCGCAGGGCGCACGGTCGCGGGGCGGGCTCGTCGGCCAGGAGGCCCGACAGGAACGGCGCGGCGAGCGCGGCACCGCCGACGATCGCGGCGAGGCCCACGATCACGCCGCGGCGCCGCGGCGCCGCCGGCCGCGGGGCGGGCCGCGGACGAGCGAGGCTCTCGGCGATCGAGCGGCCGATCTCCGAGCACACGAAGCCGTACCAGCGGCCCATGCGGCCCGGCGTGTAGCGGCTGCCCGTCTCGAGGTACGAGGCGCACTGGCAGCCCTTGCCGTTCTCGCAGCGCACGCCGTACGTGCTCGCGGCGGCGCGCACCGTCGCCGGATCCTGCGACACGTGGCCGATGCGCAGCGCCGCCTCGGGCCCGTCGTCGCGATCCTCGCCGACCATCGGCGCGCACGGGTAGAGGTGGCCGGAGGTCCCCACGACGACCTTCACGCGCGGCGCGACCTCGGCCCCCCCCGCGGCCTCGCGCAGCCCCGCCTCGAACGGCTTGAACGAGACGTCCTCGCCGCGGAGCCGCCGCGCGAGGAGCTCCCAGCCGATCGACACGAGCTGCTCGCGGAGCTCGGCGCGCTCCTCCTCGGACCACGTCGCGTCGAGGGCGAGGTTCGCGCGGATCGTCCGCACGCCCTCGCTCCACAGGAAGTTCGCGGAGAGGTACGCGTACTGCGCGGTCTCGGGGGTGATGACCATCATCGCGTCGACGCGCGCGCCCGCGTCGAGGAGCGCGCGGAGGCCGGCGAGCACCGCGTCGAAGCTCGGCTTGCCCCCCGCCGACGGCCGGTTGCGATCGTGCGCCTCGCGGATCCCGTCGATCGAGACCGTCACGCGCACGTCGTGCTCGAGGATGAAGCGCAGCTGCTCCTCGCGGATGCGGGTCCCGTTGGTCGTGCACTGGAGCGCGAGCTCCGCCCCGTGCTCCTCCGCGCGGCCCTCGGCCAGCGCCGTCGCGCGGCGCATCGCGTCGAACGCGAGGAACGGCTCGCCACCGAAGAAGCTCAGGTGCGCGCGGCGTGACCCGTCCGCGAAGAGCAGATCCACCGCGCGACGCAGCACCGCGTCGTCGATGTCGGTCTTGTGGTGGTCGCCAGCGTAACAGTAGCCGCAGTCCAGGTTGCAGCGGTGCGTCAGGATGAGCGAGACGTCCATGCGCCCTACGACTGCCGGGCGCGAGGAAGCTTTGGGCCGCGATCAGCTCTCGGGGTCGGGGACGAGGTAGCGGCGCGCGTACTCGTCGGCGTCGGCGCCCGCGTCGCGCGGCCCGTGGATCGCGCTCGTCCCCTGCTGGATCGAGTACGGACACGCCGGCCGCGACGCGCTGAACGTGCGGCGCGCGATGCGGCGATCCTCGACGCGATCGTACGCCGTGACGTCGGCCAGCCAGCGCATGCGCGCGACCCGCTCGCCCCAGCCGACGCCGTAGAGGGCGTACGGCCCGCACGTCCCGGTCCGCGCCTCGCGGTTCTCGATCACCACCACGCGGCCCACGTCCGAGACGGTGCGCGGCGCGCCGAAGATCTCGCGCACGCTGCCGTCCTCGATCCACAGCGCGGCCTCGCCGCCCGCGGTCCCGAGGTGTCCGTCACCCATCAGCGCGAACTGGGCCGCCAGGGCGGGCGCGAGCGCGGTGGCCTCGAGCTGCACCGCGCCCGACGCCTGCGTCCCGTCGGCGAGGCGCACCGTGACGCCCTCGACCGTGACGCGCCCTCCGTCGCGCAGGATCGCGGTCACGCCGGCCTGGTTCGCCAGCGCGACGAGGTCCAGCGCGAGCAGCGGCTCCGGGTCCGCGCTCGAGTCGGGCCCGAGGCTCAGCGTCGCGCCCGCGGGCGCGCCGACGAGGCGGAGGAACCCGTCCCGGGTGACCTCGAAGCGACCGGGGAAGCCGCGGATCACCGTCCCGCCCGCGCGCTCCGACCACTCGAGGGCCACGCGGCGGGTCACCCCGACCGTCTGCGTGAGGCGCCGGCTCTCGCCGACGGACTCGCCGAAGAACCGGTCCGGCTCGCCGCGCCCGCGCACCACGTAGCTCGGGCTCGCGTCGGCGATCCCCGAGAGGTCCACGGTGCACGTGACGACGTCGGAGCCGTAGCGCGCGTAGAGGTAGCTGCAGGCCTCGGCGCCGGGGCCCTCGACGTCGTAGGACGCGATCTGCGCGGGCCCGCGGATGGTGATCACGAGCTGCTCGCGGTCGTCCTCACCGATCGACGGCTCGGCCGACGCCTCGAAGCTCGCCTCGTCGTCGAGGCCCGACTCCCAGCCGAGGAAGCCGGTCGCGAAGCAACACAGGACCGGCGCGAGGAGCGGGAGCGCGAGCAGCCAGAGGAGCCCCGCGCGGCTCTTCTTCGGCCTCGCCGCGGCGGGGGGGGGCGCGGCGGGCGTGAACGCGCGCATCGGCGAGGGCGACCCGATCACCCCGGGATACGAGGGCGTCATCGGCGTCGGCGCGACCGCGGGCGGCTGCGACGCGGGCCCCGTGAGCTCGCGGACGAGCGCCGCGAGGAGCGCGTCCTTCGTGGCCGGCAGCAGGCCGAAGCTCACGCGGGTCTCGTCGAGCTCGAGCTCGGCGAGCACGCCCTGCGCGGGGTCCGAGGTCGAGCGATCGAGCACGAAGTAGCGCGCGCCGGCGGGCCCCACCCAGATCGCGGCGTAGAGCGACTCGGTCGGCGCCTCGGAGGGCGGCAACCGCACGAGGGCGAGCGTCCCCGGACCGAGCGCGTCCACGCCCTCGACCCCGAGCCCTGCCGCGTCGACCTTCGTCGCGGCCACGCCCTCGACCTGCTCCCACAGGAAGAACAGGAAGCTGTCGCGCAGCGGCCCCTGGAGCTCCGTGATCACTTTGCGCGGGTCGCGCAGGGCCTGGTTGCGGAGGTGCGTGTGGCTGAAGAGGTAGTGGTGATCGCGCGCGAGCATCTCGCTCGAAAGCTACGAGCCCGTTTCGTGGAACTTCCTTGAAACCGAAAGGGGTGCTACCAAGCGCCTCGACGCGAAGGATCGCGAGGAGGATTGAAATGAGGCAACGCCTTGGTCTCGGGTTGGTGATCGTCGGTAGTGCGCTCGTGGTCGCGTGTGGCGGCCGGGAGGAGCCGCCCCCGCAGCCCCCGCCGCAGCCGGTGATCGTGCAGGCGCCGCCCTGTGCGGAGCAGTGGGTCCACATGCCGATGCTGATCAACTTCCCGACGAGCGGCGCCACGATCGACGCCCAGAACCGGGAGATCCTGCGCGAGCTCGTCGCGAGCGCGCAGGCCCGCAACGACATCCGTGGTGTGCGCGTCGAGGGCCACACCGACACGTGCGGCAACGAGCTCAACAACATGGTCCTCTCGCAGCAGCGCGCGGACAGCGTCGCGATGGAGCTCGTGACGATGGGCGTGCCGCGCGAGCTCATCCAGACCGTCGGCCACGGCTCGACGCAGCCGCGCGCGAACGAGGCGTGCGGTCGCGAGCAGCAGCTGAGCGAGCAGACCAACCGGCGCGTCGAGTTCACGCTGCTCGTCTGCCGCTGAGTTGCCAAAGGGGGTTTCACCCCCTTACCCCCCCCCGCCGGAAAAAACCCGGGGGCCCCCACCCCCCCGAAAAAACGGCCGATACCCCCGG
>JAYRVK010000134.1:0-12761 GCA_041918555.1 Sandaracinaceae bacterium | reverse complement strand
TCGGCCGCTCGCTGCGCTATCGCTGAGTTTGCCGAGGGGGCTGCGCGCCGCCTCCCCCACGCGCTTCGCGCGCGCGCGCGGGGCCCCCTCCCTCGTCCGAACGCGCTGCGCGCGTTCGACCCCATCGCGGAGCGATGGGTCCCCTCGCCCGACGGCCGGCGCGCCGCGCCGGCCGGGGCTCGATCCGAGGGGCGAAACGTCCCGCGGGGGGCGGGGCGCTCGCTGCGCGATCGCTGAGCTGCTATCTGGGGCGGCATGCACCGCACCTGGCTGGTCCTCGCGCTCGCGCTGGCGTCCTGTGGTGGCTCGGGCGAGTCCGTGATCCCGGTCTCCGAGCTCGTCCCGGTCGAGGCGGCGGGCGCCGAGGCGCCCGAGCCCGCGCCGGCCGACGGGCGGCTCCCGACCGACGTCCGCCCGACGCGCTACGCGCTCTCGCTCGCGATCGATCCGACCCGCGAGCGCTACACCGGCGTCGTCGAGATCGACGTCGCGCTCGCGGCGCGGCGCACCTCGATCTTCCTCCACGGCGAGGCGCTCGACGTCTCGGAGGTCACCGTCGCCGAGGGCGAGGGCGAGCCGCTCGCCGCGCGCTGGGAGATGGTCGACGCGGACCAAGGGCTCGCCCGCGTGACCCCGGGCCGGCCCGTCGGGCCGGGGTCCGTGCGCCTGCGGATCACGTACGGCGCGGCGTTCGAGACGACCAACCGCGCGTTCTTCCGCGTCGCGGTCGGAGAGGATCAGTACGTCTTCTCGCAGATGGAGCCGCTCGACGCGCGGCGCTCCTTCCCGTGCTTCGACGAGCCGGGGTGGAAGACGCCCTTCGAGGTGACGCTGGTCGTGCGCGAGGACCACGTCGCGATCGCGAACGCGCGCGAGCTCGGCGCGAGCCCCGCGAGCGAGGGCATGCGGCGCGTGCGCTTCGCGCCCACCGAGGCGATCCCGACCTACCTCGTCGCGATCGCGGTCGGCCCGTTCGACCTCGTCGAGGGCGATGCGATCCCCGCGAACGCCGTCCGGAGCACGCCGCTCGCCTTCCGCGCGGTCGCGCCGCGCGGCCAGGGCGGCCAGCTCGCGCACGCCATGCGCCACACCCCGACGATCCTCGCGTGGCTGGAGGACTACTTCGGGATCCCCTACCCCTTCGACAAGCTCGACCTGATCACGGTGCCGTCCTTCGGCGGCGCGATGGAGAACCCGGGCGCGATCACCTTCAGCGATCGCCTGCTCCTGCTCGGCGCGGACCCGCCCGTCTCGCAGCAGCGCGGCTACGCGTACGTGATGGCGCACGAGCTCGCGCACATGTGGTTCGGCAACCTCGTCACGATGCGGTGGTGGGACGACCTCTGGCTGAACGAGGCGTTCGCGAGCTGGATGGAGGGCCAGACCATCCAGGGCACCTTCCCCGAGTTCGAGCCCGCCGCCGGCGCGATGGAGGAGGCGCTCTCCGCGATGGACGCCGACAGCCTCGGGAGCGCGCGCCAGATCCGACAGCCCATCACGAGCACCCACGACATCCAGAACGCGTTCGACGAGATCACCTACAGCAAGGGTCAGTCCGTGCTCGCGATGCTCGAGCGCTGGATGACCCCCGAGGTGTTCCGCCGCGGTGTGCAAGCCTACTTGCGGTCGCACGCGCGCGGCAGCGCGACCGCCGAGGAGCTCCTCGACGCGCTCTCCGAGGCGGCTGGCCGCGACGTGCGCGGGCCCGTGACGAGCTTCGTGGCGCAGCCCGGCGTCCCGCTCGTCGAGGCGACCCCCGTGTGCGCCGACGGCGCGGGCCGGCTCGCGCTCCGCCAGTCGCGCTACCTCCCGCTCGGCTCGGACGCGAGCGCGGACGCGACGTGGCAGATCCCGTTCTGCGCGCGCTACGCGGCGGGCGGCGAGGTGCGGCAGGCGTGCACGCTGCTCACCGAGCGCGAGGGCTCGCTGCCGCTCGAGGGCGGCTGCCCCGACTGGGTCCTGCCGAACGCGGGCGGGATGGGCTACTACCGCTTCGCGCTCCCGCCGGACGCGTTCGAGTCGCTCCGCCTCAACGGCCTGAGCGCGCTCGACGTGCGCGAGGCGATGGCGTTCGCCGACGCGGTGCGCGCGAGCTTCGCCGCGGGCCGCCTCTCGTACGCCGACGCGATGGGCGCGCTGACGCCGCTCGCGAGCCGGCCCGAGCGCGCGCTCGCGACGGCGCCGATGGGCCTCACCGAGCTCGCGATGGATCACCTCCTCGACGACGCGGGGCTCGAGGACGCGCGCCGCTGGGGCGGCCGCACCTACCGCGCGCAGTGGCGCCGGCTCGGCTGGCAGGTGCGCCGGGGCGAGGACCCCGACACCCAGCTCCTGCGCCAGGAGCTCGCGGCCTTCCTCGCGCTCGAGGTCGAGGATCGCGTGGTGCGCCGCGAGGCGCTCCGCCTGGGGCGCGCGTACCTCGGCCTCGGCGGCGACGGCGCGATCCACCCCGACGCGGTCGCGCCCGACCTCGCCTCGCTCTGCGTCGCCGTCGCGGTCGCGGAGGGCGGGACCGACGCGTTCGAGCGCGTGCTCGCCCAGCTCCTCGCGGCGACCGACCCGATCGTGCGCCGCAACCTCCTCGGAGGCCTCTCCCGCGGGACGCACGAGCCCGCGCTCCGCGAGCGCCTCTTCGCGCGCACCGTCGACCCTCGAGGAGGCTTGCGGATGAACGAGCTCTTCACGCCGTTCCGCGAGCAGTCCGAGTCGGCCGAGGGTCGCGACGCGGCGTGGGCGTGGGTCCAGGCCCACTACGACGAGCTGTTCGCGCGGGTCGGCCCGCACGTCGCGGGCTATCTCCCGTACGCCGCGTCGGGCCGGTGCAGCGCCGCCGACGCGGACGCCGTCCAGGCGTTCTTCGCGCCGCGCATGGAGGCGACCCTGGGTGGCCCGCGCAACCTCGCCAAGGTCGTCGAGAGCATCCGCCTCTGCGCGGCGCGCGCCGATCACGGCCGGGAGAGCGCGCGCGCGTTCTTCTGATGTGAGGCGCCCCAATTCGGCGCCCCATCGGCGCGAGGTCTTCCTCGGCCTCTCATGCGAGCCAGGCGGCCGAAAGCGGGTCGCGGTAGATCTCGTCGACCTCGAGGCGGACGCCGACGGACTCCAGCGCGAGCGCGTGACCCGCGCGCGCCTCGCTCCGGCGCCAGTCGCCGCCCTCCCGCGCGAACACCTCGAGGCATCGCTCGCGATGGGAGACGAAGACGACCTCGGAGAGGCTGGCGATCCGTCGGTAGTGCTCGAGCTTCTCGCCTCGATCGTAGTCCTCCGTGCTCGGACTGGTGACCTCCACGACGACGATCGGGTTGACCACGGCGTGAGGGTCCTCTGGGTCGCGCTCGGCGCGACCGCACACGACGCTCACATCTGGATACGTCGCGAGGCCCGTGGCGAGCACGCGCACGCGGAGATCGGAGCTGAAGGCTTGGCTCGGCTTGTCGCGGAGCTGCGCGGACAAGGCGGCCGTCACGTTCGCGGCGAGGGCCGCGTGCTCGGGCGTGCCCCCCGCCATCGCGTAGATCTCTCCCGCGAGGTACTCGTGCTTCACGTTCGCCGTGCGCTCGAGGACGAGGTAGTCGTGGTAGGTGTGGCGGCGCCGGGCCGGGACGTGCATCGCGAGCCCAGTCTAGCGCGCCCTCCTGCTCACGGCGCGCCGCTCTCGATCCACGCGGCGACCGCCGCGCGCGCCGGCTCGTCGACGACCTCGGTCCCGAGCGGCGGCATCGAGAGCTCGTCGCGGCGGCCCATCCGCACCCAGAGCTGCGAGGCCATCGGGTCGCCGACCGCGATGATCTGGTCCGCGCCCTCGAGGTGGTGGCCCGCCATGCGGTTCGCGGCCGTGTCCCAGGCGGGCGCGGTCCACGGATCGACGATGCCGACCGGCAGGAACAGGCGCAGGGTCCGGCTGTCCGCGAGCGGGTGCACGTCGTTGTGGCAGTGCCCGCAGTTGCCGTGGAGGTAGCCGAGCGCGGCGCGCGCGACCTCGTCCCCGGGGGGCTCGCCCCACGCCGTCGCGGGGGGCAAGATCCCTTCCGCGATCCAGGCGTCGAACGCGGCGCGCTCGAGCTGCATCGCGCCGACGCCCAGGACGAAGTCCGCGCCGCCGCGGTGGCACCCGCGGCACTCCATCGTCGAGGGCACGTCGTGCGCGCTGCCGAGCGCGTCCTCCTCGCCGTCCGGGATCGCGTCGGCGTCCGTTCCGTCGGGCCGGTAGCGGTACGCGACGTAGACCCAGCTCGCGACGTCCTCGCCGGTCTTCCAGAGCATCCGCGTCTCGAGGTTGCGCCCGCCGACAAGGAACTCCTTCCAGATCCGCGTGCCCGCGGGGAAGCGCCAGTGGTTCGGGTCGCTCGTGTCGATCGCGGCGCCCTCCGGCAAGAGCAGGTGGCGGCGCTTGTCCGCGCCGTCGGTCCACAGCGCGTGGCGCACGCCGTAGCTGCGCACACCGACCGCGAGCGCCCCCGACGCGCCCGCGGCGAAGAGGCCCGTCTCGGACAGCGTCGCGGGCGGGGCTGGCAGCGCCGTGCCCGCGTCGTCGATCGGCGGCGCGGGCGGATCGCCGCAGGCCACGAGGAGCGCGAGCGCGAGGACGGTGCGCACCCCCACCTCGTACCAGAGCCCCTCGCGCCGCGCACGGCGTGCGCGCGGCGGACTCGCCTGGTAGGGATGCGGCTCATGACCGTCTCGCTGTGGCAGGACCGCTCGTCCGAGGCGACGCACCGCTTCGACTTCGTCGTCGTGGGGGGCGGGATCAGCGGCGCGAGCGCCGCGTACTGGCTCGCGGCGCGCGGCGAGCGCGTGGCCCTCGTCGACGCCGGCGCGGTCGCCGCGGGCGCGTCGGGCAAGAGCGCGGGCATGCTCCTGCTCGGCACCGCGGACCCGTACTCGCGCGTCGTCGACCTCTACGGCCACGAGCGCGCCCGCGAGGTCTGGGCGTTCACCCGCGAGTGCCGCGCGCTCCTCACGCGCGAGGTCCTCGGCGACGGCGAGCACGACCGCGACCTGCGCCTCGTGCGCACGGGCACGGTGAGCGCCGCGGTCTCGGAGCACGAGCTCTCGGAGATCCGCCGCTCGGGCGCGCTGCTGGTGGCCGATGGGTTTCCCCACGAGGATCTCGACCGAGGCCAGCTGCGCGCGGCGTTCGGCTCGGACGTGTTCTTCGGCGGGCTCCGCGATCCGGCGGGCATGACCGTGGATCCCGCGCGCCTCACGCGCCGCGTGATCGCGCTCGCGAAGGCCCGCGGCGCGGAGATCTTCGAGCACCACGAGCTCTTCCGCATCGAAGAGCACGAGGACGGCGTCGTCGCGCTCACCGCGCGCGCGCGCTTCGAGGCGGAGATGATCCTCCTCTGCGCGAACGCGTACTCGCCGCTCATCCACCCGCACCTCGAGGACAAGGTGTACCCCGCGCGTGGGCAGATGCTCGCGACGGAGCCGCTCCCCGAGCGCGTGATCCCGTGGGGCATCTACTGCGACTTCGGCTACGAGTACTTCTGGCAGCTCGACTCCGGCGAGGTCGTCGCGGGCGGCTGGCGGCAGAGCGCGGAGGCCGCCGAGAAGGGCTACAGCGACGAGACCACCGCGGGGATCCAGGACGGCGTGTGGGACTTCATGCGGCGCGCGGTGCCCGCGCTCGCGGGCCGGCGCGTGACGCACCGCTGGGCCGGGGTGATGGGCTTCTCGGGCGACGGGCTCCCGTTCATCGGGGAGCTCCCCGGCAAGCCGCGCGTGAAGTACCTCGCCGGGCACACCGGGCACGGCTTCGGCTTCGGCTTCCTCGCGGCGAAGAAGCTCGTGGACCTCTCGGTCGACGGCGCCCCCATCGGCTGGCTGGGCGCGGGCCGCCTCACCCAGAAGCTGGGCTGACGGAGCTCACCGCTCGACGAGCTCGCGGACCTGATCCGAGAGCGTCATCGGGTCGAAGGGCTTGGGGATGATCCCGGTCGCCCCGAGCCTCTGGTAGCGCGCGAGCTCGTCGGTCTGGACCTTCGCGGTCAGGAAGATCACCGGGATCGCCGCCGTCGCCGGGCGCTCGCGCAGCCGGGCGAACGTGGTCGGCCCGTCGAGGCCCGGCATCATCACGTCGAGCAGGATCACGTCCGGCGCGGCGCGCTCCGCGATCGCGAGGGCCTCCTCCCCGGAGCGCGCGACGTGCACGTCGAACCCACCGACGTTGGTCAGCGCCAGCTCACCGATCATGCGCAGGTCGTCGTCGTCGTCGACGAGGAGCACGGTGCGGACGGAACCCACGCAGACACGGTATCGCAATCGAGGCGAGGTGACAGGTTCTCTGCCGCACCCTATGAACCCGCGATGACCGAGAGCCCCCTCGCGCCGCCCGATCGGCGGTTCTACGTGTTCAACGCGCTGATCTCCGCGGGCGCGCTCTCGTTCCTCGCGTGGCTGCTCCTCGTGCACCGGGGCGGGACGATCGAGGCCGACCTCTCGTTCCTCCCGGCCGTGAACGCGGGCCTCAACTCGCTCGCGGCCGCGCTCCTCGTCGCGGGCTTCGTCGCGGTCCGCGCGGGACGGCGCGATCTCCACAAGTACCTGATGGTCTCGGCCTTCGCGGCGAGCGCGCTCTTCCTCGTCTCGTACGTGATCTACCACTACGCGGTCGGCGACACGCGCTATGAAGGCGGCTTCCGCGGCGCCTACCTCACCGTGTTGATCACGCACATCGTCTTGTCGATTACGGTGGTCCCCCTGGCCCTCGGCGCGCTCTGGTTCGCGGCGCGCCGACGCTTCGCCACGCACAAGAAGATCACCCGGGCGCTCCTCCCGATCTGGCTCTACGTCTCGGTCACCGGGGTGGTCATCTTCGTCATGCTCCGCGGCGGGTAGAGCCAAGGCCGTGGAACAGCAAGGGTCGATCTGCGCGTCCAGCGCCGTATGATGAAGCACGAGGAGCGCCCTTGAACCCCACCCGAAGCCTGAGCGCGGTCGCCTGCATCCTGGTCTGTACGTTCGCGGCCGGGACGACCCGCGCGCAGGACCTACCGGAGGCCGTGACCCGCCGCGCGGTGCGCGCCGCGGTGAAGATCACGGTCGAGATCCCGGGCTCGCTCCCCGATCAGCCGCGCGCGTCGACGGGCTCGGGGAGCATCATCGATCCGCGCGGCTACATCCTCACGAACTTCCACGTCGTCGGGAGCACGAACCCGGGCGCGGGCGCGCCGGGCACGCTCTTCAACCCCGGCAACGAGGTGCGGATCGCGATCGCGGAGACCGCGCGCGAGACCGCGCAGGAGCGCTACCTCGGGCGCGTCGTGCGCGCGGACGTGCGCCTCGACCTCGCGCTGATCCGGATCGTGTCCGACCTCTCGGGGCGCCCGCTGCCCGCGGGGACGCGCTTCCCCTCGGTGCAGCTGGCCGACACCTCGCACCTGCGGCCGGGGAGCCGCCTCTTCGCGTTCGGGTTCCCCCTCGGGGTCCAGACCATCAACGTCACGAGCGGCGAGATGAGCGGCTTCCAGATGAACAGCCGCGATCAGGTCGCGTGGATCCGCACCGACGCCGAGTTCAACCCGGGCAACTCGGGCGGGATGCTCCTCGATCGGCAGGGCCGGCTCGTCGCGGTTCCGACCGCGGTCCTCTCGGGGCGCGGCACCCTCGAGCCGATCGAGCTGGCGCGCCCGGTGGAGCGCGTGCCCGCGGAGTGGCGGCGCGACCTGCGCCGCGGCCACCTCGACGAGACCGTGATCGACGGGATCCCGGAGCTCCCGATGGGCGAGCTCCTGACCGAGGCGGTCGGCGACTCGAGCTCCTTCGACCGCCCCGAGATGCACTACTTCCGCCTGCCCGCGCAGCGGCCGGTGCGGATCGAGGTCAGCCCCGCGCTCACCATCGGGCTGCTCACCGCGAACGGCTTCGTGGTCCGCGAGGGCCAGGGGCAGCTCACGGTGCAGCCCTCGGACCCGCAGGGGATGGTCCTCGGGATGATGATCCCACCCCGCGAGGAGAGCGGCGGGGGGACCCTCTCGATCCGCGTCCGCACCCGCACGGCGTACGAAGGCCCCCCCGGCTGGGGCGACATGCCGCCCCCCCGCCCGAGCGCCCCGACGACCCCCTGACTTGCTGACGGGCCCCGCGGACCGCAAGGTCCGGGCGTGAAGTTCCCCCACATCGCGTACGGGACGCCCCGCAAGCTGCCCAAGGCCAAGGAGCTCCCGGGCCGCGTCGTCGTGCTCGACATCGCGTTCGCCGCCGACACCGGGAGCGCGAGCTTCGACAAGGTGACCGGGCGGTTCATCGAGGACCTCGGCCTGCGGCTCGCCATGTGGGTCGACCACCACGACCACGCCAGGCACGTCGACTTCGAGGGCGACCCGCGCTTCGTGCTCTCGACGAAGGCCGCGAGCCCCGCGTGCCCCGAGATGGTCACGCCCGAGCGCGTGGCGCGGGCGGGGCCGATCGACACGATCTGCTGCCACGTCGACTTCGACGGGCTGTGCGCGGCGGCCAAGTGGATCCGCGGCGGCGAGGAGCCCTACCCGGGCGCCGACCTGGACGCTCGCGCGATCGACACCCGGATGGGCAAGCCGAGCAAGCGCGCCGCGGCGATCGATCGCGCGCTCCGCGCGAAGCCGCGCGACGACGGGCTCAAGGGGATCGTGGTGCGCTTCCTCGCGACGGGCGCGAGCGACACGAGCCTCTGGCAGCCGATCGCCGAGGCCTCGGGCGAGCTCGAGGCGATGGAGGAGGAGGCCCGGCGAATCGCCGCGAAGTACCGCATCGCGAACGACGTCGCGGTGGTCGACGCGAGCGAGCACCGGACGCCCTACGACAAGACGTATCTCTTGCTCCTCGGGCAGGAGCGCGCGCGGATCGCGATCGTGTACGACCGCACCACGGTCACCGCGGCGGCGCGCTTCGACAGTGGGGTGAACCTCCTCGAGGCGTTCGGGCTCGAGGGCGGGATGCCCACGCGGGTGAGCGTGCCGCGCAAGCAGCTCGACTTCGTGCTCGACCGGCTCGGGGCCGCCGCGGCCAAGGGCTGAGCGGATCGAACGCCGCGCTCGCGCGTCGAAGCCGGGCATGCTCGGACGCGCGCTGGCGCTCTCGCTTCCCTTGCTCGTTTCCGTCTCCGTCGCGCGCGCGAGCGACGACGAGTGGGGCTCGGGCGAGGAGGCGGGCGGCCACCTCGAGATCGCCCACCAGATCGGGCTCGGCGCGATCTGGACCGAGGAGCCGCCCTACTTCACGGGCGCGCTCGAGGTCGCGCTCGTCGCCTACCTCGAGCGCGAGATGGCGCGCGACGATCGGGACGAGGCGCTCGTCTTCGGGCTCGTGCTCGGCGACACGATCGGGCTCGCGCCGCGCGCGATGATCCTGGCGAACGGCTCCGACACCGCGGCGCCGTGGGCCGCCGCGATCGGCGGCGGGCTCGTCTTTCGGAACCGCATCGCCGACAGCGCGGTGCGCGTGCCCACGATCCTCGGCTCCCTGCTGCCCGAGATCGGCGCGATGTTCCGCGCCGCCACCGCGCCCGCGTTCTATCTCGCGTGGGAGGCGCCCTTCAGCATCCGCATGGATCGCCGCGTCGCGATGGACGTGGTGTTCCGCGTCTACGCGATCGACGACTGGCTCTCGCGCCGGGTGGAGGAGCCGAACGTCGACCCGTGGAACTACGTGCTGACGGTCGGCCTCGGCGTGCGCCTGATCGAGTAGCATCGCGCGCATGCGAGTCCTCCCCTTCTCGATCGCCGTCGCGCTCCACTGTGCGGCGTGCGTCCCGACCCGCGGCGGCGGCCGCGGCACCACCGCGGCGGGCGCGAGCTTCACCGCCGCCTGCCAGGGCGACTTCGGCGCGAGCGTGGCCGCGAGCCAGTTCGAGGCCTTCATGGGCGCGACCTACGACCTCCACGAGGCCGCGGGCTCGACCGAGCGCGCGCTCCGCGACACGTGCGCGGCGATGGGCGCCGAGCTCGGCCTCACCCCGACCGGCGACACGCGCGCGATGTGCGCCGAGGTCGCGACGTCGCTCCGCGAGGAGATGCGGCGCATCGGCGAGGGCACCGAGTACAGCGTCGAGGTGCGCGCGCAGCCCCCGCGCTGCGAGGCCCGCTTCGACGCCTACGCGGAGTGCGCGGCGCGCTGCGACGTGAACGTGACCCCGGGCCAGGTCGAGCTCGCGTGCACGGGCGGAGAGATCCGCGGCTCGTGCACCGGAGCGTGCAACGGAAGTTGCGCGCTCGACGTGGAGGCCCAGTGCACCGGCGTGTGCGAGGGCGCGTGCGAGGGCACGTGCTCCGCGCGCGCGGCCGACGGGAGCTGCGCGGGCCAGTGCGACGGCACCTGCCGCGGCCGCTGCGTCGCGCAGGCGAGCGCGGAGTGCACGGGCGAGTGCCGCGGGAGCTGCTCGGTCGAGTGGCAGCGTCCGTACTGCACCGGCCACTACGAGCCGCCGCAGGTGAGCGCGGAGTGCCGCGCCGCGTGCGAGGCGCGCGTCGACGCGTCGATGACCTGCGAGCCCGGCCAGGCCGAGCTCGCCGTGAGCGGCGGCCCCGACGCGGACGCCCTCGCGCGCATCGAGCGCGTGCGCGCCGCGGTCCGCGTGGGCCTCGCGCAGCTCGCGCTGATCCACGCGCGGACCGAGCGCCTCGTCGACAGCGGCCGGACGTTGGTCCGGCAGCTCGAGACCCTGCCCGAGGCGGTGCGCGCGGTCGGGATCCAGGCCGCGGCGTGCAGCGCCGGCGCCCTCGCGGATCTCCAGAATTCACTCGCGAGCATGTCGGTGACCCTCGAGGTCACCGTCACCGTGAGCGCCTCCGTCCAGGCGAGCGCGGGGTAACGCGTCGCCCCCACCCCGACCCTCCCCTGCACGCCCTGCACGCGGGGGGAGGGAGCGTTCGTCCCCGCAAGGGGGCGAAGGGAGCGTCCCCCCCTCCCGCTCGCGGAGGGGGTCGGGGGGAGGGTCCGCAGAGACCGAGTGCCCAGAGGCAGAATCGAACTGCCGACACCGCGATTTTCAGTCGCGTGCTCTACCTGCTGAGCTATCTGGGCGTCGCAGGAGCGAGGGCGCAGTTGTAGCCGAGGCGTGTCCCGTGTCAATTCGCGGGGCGCTCGCGGCCCGCCCGCCACGGCACGAGGACGCCGAGCGCGGTGAGCACGACCAGCGCGATCGACGGCCAGTAACGGATCCGGCGGCCCTCGCCCCGGGCGGCCGCCTCGATCGGCTCGACGAACACCTCGGGCCCCCAGCCCGGCGCGAAGCCGCGCTGCGTGCGCGCGCCGATGAAGACCTGCGGCAGCCCGTGCATGCCGAACCGGTCCACGCGGTCGAGGTCCTGCTGGATCCGCGCCTCCGTGGCCTCGTCCTCGAGGCACGCCTCGAACGCCGCGTAGTCGAGCCCGAGCGCCTCCGCGTGCGCCAGGTAGGTCCTCCGATCGAGCTCGCCCTCGAAGAGGCGATCCGCCATGGCCTCGCCCTGCCCCTGCGCCACCGCGCAGTAGTACGCCGCCGACGCGGGCCGCGCGTTCTCGTGGAACGAGAGCGGGTACGTGATCCGCACGAGGTGCACGTCCTCTCCGCTCTGCTCGATCGCCGCGCGCAGGACGGGGTGCATCGCGCGGCAGTACGGGCACTCGAAGTCGGCGAGCTCGACCACGTTCACGCGGCCGTCCTCGTAGAGCTCCGTGATCGCCCCGGGGACCTCGGGATCCTGGAGCGTCGTGCCGTAGACGAGGGGCGCGAACACCGCGATCCAGAAGGGCGCCCACCAGTAGCTGATCAGGCCGGGCCCGAGCGCGGCCTCGTCGGCGGGCGTGCGCGCGAGGAGCCAGACCCCTCCGGCGCCCGCGACGAGCGCGCTCGAGTCGACGCCCATGCAGAGCCAGCACCACGCGCCGAGGGTGCTCTGGAGGTAGATGAAGTACGCGGCGCCGAGCGCCCCGACGAGCGCGGTGACCGCGGCCGCGCGCGCGAGGAAGCGGCTCTTCGGGAGCGTCAGCGCGAAGAGCGTGGTGAACGACAGCACGCCGAGCGCGGGCAGCGGCAGACCGAGCTCGCCCGCGAAGAAGCGCACGCGCGCGCAGTCGCTCGCCTCGGAGCAGAACGTCCCCGCGCCGCCGTAGTACTCGATCGCCGTCATCACGCTGAACGCGAGCGACACGAGGGCGCACGCGCGGATGAGGACGAGGGCGGGGTGCGGTCGGGCGCCGGCCACGGCCGAGTGGTAGGTCATCCGTCCCCGGTGCGCTACTTCGCCTACGGCTCGAACCTCCACGCGGCCGACCTCGCGCGGTTCTGCCGCGCGAGCGGCCACGATCCGTCGGGGATCCGGGCCCTGGGGCCCGCGTGGCTCCCCGATCACGAGCCGTTCTACGCGTACTCCTCGGAGGCTCGCGGCGGCGGCGCGCTCTCGGTCCGCGCGCGCCGGGGGAGCGCGACGCCCGGCGCCCTGTTCGAGCTCGACGAAGCCGGCGAGCGCGCGCTCGAGGCGAAGGAAGGCGTGCGGTACGTCGCGACCGAGCGCGTCGTGCTCCTCGGCGCCGAGGAGGTCCGCGCGCGCACCTACGTGGTCCGGGACGAGCACCTCCGCGCCGAGCACGTCGCGCCGACCGCGGAGTACGCGGCGCTCGTCGACGCGGGCCTTCGCGCGCACGACCTCCCGACCGCGTAGGCCGCCGACGCGGCGGCGCGCCTCGACCTCGCGCCGTTCCCGCGCGCGCTCTTCGTCTACGGCACGCTGCGGCGCGGCCAGCTCCGCGCCCCGCTCCTCGCGCGCCACCGACCGCTTCGCTGGGCACCCGCGCGCGTCGCG
>JAYRVK010000133.1:0-4291 GCA_041918555.1 Sandaracinaceae bacterium | reverse complement strand
TGCTCGAGCAGGGGCAGAGCGTGATCCTGCTGGCGAACCAGGACTTCGAGATGAACGCCGACAAGGCGATCGCCGTGCTCCAGACGCTCCCGAGCCAGGAGGCGGTCGGGATCGTCAACGACTACCCGGGCGGCGACCCCGCGATCATCGCGGTCCCGCCGGTCGAGCAGTACCGGCAGGAGTACGTGTTCCTGACGCCGAGCCTCTACGCGTTCGACTTCCTCACGGTCGTGGCGCCGGCTGCGGCGACGGTGATCCTCGACGACGAGGACATCCAGATGTGGGTCGGCGACGGGCGGTGCCGCACCGGCCCCGCCGACGGCATCCCGCGCGGGATGGGCGATCCGCCGCCTGAGTGGATCGTGTACCGCTGTCAGTTCTCGTTCCCCGACGTGATCGGTCTCCCGAACGTGCGCGTCATCGACGGGATCCAGGACGACGGCTACCACACGCTCGTCTCGAGCGAGCCGATCGGCATCAGCGTCTACGGCTTCGACGCGTTCGTCAGCTACGCCTACGCGGGCGGGCTGAACCTCCAGGAAATTCGGTGAGGGTCAGCGCTCGCCGATCCGACGGATCGGGATCAAGCAAGACGCCTTGACGTTTAGCGCGCCCTGGTGACGCTGGAGCTCGCCCTCGACGAGGAGCGCCGGGTGCTGGGTGAGCTCGCGGCGCTGCGCGGCGGCGAGGGCCGGCGAGACGACGACGTTCACCATCCCGGACTCGTCCTCGAGCGAGAGGAACACGAAGCCCTTCGCGGTCATCGGGGACTGGCGGCTGTTCACGAGGCCCGCGACGCGGACGGGACCGCCGGGGTGCGTCGCGAGGTCCGCCGCGCGGGCGACCCCGCGCCCCGCGAGGCGCTCCCGCATCAGCTCGATCGGGTGGCGGCCGGTCGACGCGCCGAAGGTCGCGTACTCGTCGATCAGGATCTCGCCCTCGGTGAGCGCGGGGAGCGCGGGCGTGGCGCGCGGGGCGGGCGGGAGGTCGAGGGGGCCGGCGCGCGGGCGGGTCAGCCGCCGCACCTCCCACTGCGCGCGGCGGCGGTCGCCCGCCCAGGCGTCGAACGCGCCGGCCCGCGCGAGCGTCGCGAGCGCGCGCGCGTCGAGCCCGGACGCCTCCGCGTAGCGCGCGAGCGCGTCGAGCCCCTCGTGGCCCTGCGCCGCGGCGCGTCCGCGCGCGAGGCCCTCGCGGCACGCCTCGCCGATCCCGTCGACGAGGGAGAGGCCGAACCGCACCGCGAAGCGATGCGCCCCGTCGGCGGGCTCGAGGGTGCACGCCCACGCCGAGCGCCGCGCGTCCGGGCCGCGCACCTCGACGCCGCGCCGCTTCGCGTCACCGACCAGCGTCCCCACGGGGTAGAAGCCCATCGGCTGCGCGTTGAGGATCGACGCGTAGAGCTCGGGCGCGTGGTGCGCCTTCAGGTACGCCGACGCGTAGACGAGCAGCGCGAACGACGCCGCGTGGCTCTCCGGGAAGCCGTAGCTCGCGAACGCGGTGAGCTGCTTGACGATGCGGTCCGCCACGTCTCCGTCGATCCCGCGGTCGCGCATCCCGTCGAGGAGCGCGAGCCCGAGCCGCGCCATCTCCGCGCCCGAGCGCGAGCGGCTCATCGCGCGGCGCAGCGCGTCCGCCTGCGCGGCGCTGAACCCCGCCGCGGTGATGGCGACCTTCATCCCCTGCTCCTGGAAGAGCGGGACCCCGAGGGTGCGCTCGAGCACCGGGACGAGCGAAGGGTGGAGGTAGCTCACCGGCTCCTCGCCCCGGCGCCGTCGGATGTAGGGGTGCACCATCTCGCCCTGGATCGGACCTGGACGGATCAAGGCGACTTGCACCACGAGGTCGTAAAAGCGCTCGGGCCGCGTGCGGGGCAGCGCGTTCATCTGCGCGCGCGACTCGATCTGGAAGACGCCCACCGTGTCGGCGCGCTGGATCAGGGCGTAGGTCGCGGGGTCGTCCGCGGGGATGCTCGCGAGGTCGAGCGCCATCCCCCGGTGCGCGCGCACGAGCTCGAGCGCGTCGCTCAGGAGCGTGAGCATCCCGAGCCCGAGCAGATCGATCTTCACGAGGCCGACGTGCCCGAGGTCGTCCTTGTCCCACTGGATCACGGTGCGGCCGGTCATGCTCGCGGGCTCGATCGGCACGACGCGCGAGAGGGGCTCGCCGGTGAGCACGAAGCCCCCGACGTGGATCGAGCGGTGGCGCGGGAGCCCGCTCAGCCCGCGCACGATGCGGACGAGCGCGCGTGCGGTGGCCGAGCGCGGGTCCAGGCCCGCGCGGACGAGCCCGCCGTGCGAGAGCTCGCTCGCGGCGCTCTCCGCGGTGCCGGTGGGTCCATCGGTGGGGACCGACGGACCGACCTCGTCGGCGAGCCGGTCGGCGATCTCGGTCGGGAGCCCGAGCACGCGCGCCGCGTCCCGCACCGCCGAGCGCCCCCGCCACGTGATCGAGGTACACACCATCGCCGCGTGCTCGCGCCCGTAGCGCTCGTAGACGTACGCGAGCACCGCCTCGCGATCCTGGTGCGCGAGGTCGATGTCGATGTCCGGCGGCTCGGCGCGGCCCTCGGCGAGGAAGCGCTCGAACAAGAGGCCTCCCGCGATCGGATCGACCGCGGTGATCCCCAGGCAGTAGCAGACCGCGCTGTTCGCGGCGCTCCCGCGGCCCTGCCCGAGCACGCCGCGGCTCGCGGCGTAGCGGACGAGGTCCCACACGATCAGGAAGTAGCCGGCGAGCCCGAGCTCGCGGATCACCGCGAGCTCGTGCCGGAGCTGCGCGCGGTGCGCGTCGGTGGTCCGCGCGCCCCAGCGCGACCGCGCGCCCTCGCCCACGCGCTCCGCGAGGAACGCGTCGGGATCGCCGCCGCCGGGGACGGGGAAGCGGGGCAGGGTGGGGCGGAGCTGCGAGAGCGCGAAGCGGCAGCGCTCCGCGACCTCGAGGGTGCGCCAGACGCCCTCGGGCGCGTCGCGGAACGTGCGGTGGATCTCGTCCGGCGCGCGGAGGCGGCGCGCGTCGTTCGGGAAGAGCGCGTCGCCCGCCTCGGCGAGGGCGAATCCGCGCCTCAAGCATTGCAACGTATCTTGCACCAGCTTGTCGGCGGCCGTCGCGTGCCGGACGTCTCCGGCGACGACCCACGGCGCGCCGAGGCGCTTGGCGAGGCGCAGGCGCGCGCGCGTCCGCTCGACGTCCTCGGCGAGCGCGTGATCGTTGATCTCGACGTAGAAGCGGCCGCGGTAGATCTCCGCCAGCGCGCCGGCGAGGCGCTCCGCCGCCGCGGGCCCCTCCGCGGCGTGGGCCCCCTGGATCGCGCCCGCGTGCGCCGCGCCGAGGCAGACGAGCCGGCGCGGGTGGTGTTCGAGCGCCGCGAGATCGACGCCGGGCTCCCCGCGCGGGCGGCCCATCCGCGCGCGCGTGACCAGGGTCGCGAGGTTCGACCAGCCGGTCGCGTCCTCGCAGAGGAGCACGATCGTGCCCGCGTCGCCGAGGCTCAGCTCCGCGCCGAAGATCGGGCGGACCCCGTGCTCCGCGCAGCCCTCTGCGAACCGGACCGCGCCCCCGAGGTCGTCGAGGTCCGTCAGCGCGAGGCTCGTGAGCCCCAGATCGGCGGCGCGCCGCGCGAGCGTCTCGGGGAGCGACGCCCCGTCGAGCATCGAGAACGCGCTCCTCGCGTGCAGCTCGACCCACGTCAAGGAAGCTTCCTCAGTCCAAGAAGGCCACGGCTTCCCACGCGGCGGCGCGGGCGCGGAGCATCACGAGCATCGGGCCGTCGACCTCGGCCCAGGCGTGCCGCTCGACGCGGAGGGCGCCGCTGACCCAGAACGGCTCGAGGGCCCGCTCCACACGCCCGAACCGGACGAGGCGCCGGCGGCGGCCGGCGAGCTCGATCCACCCGCCCTCGAGCGGCGCGGGCGGCTCCTGCCGGCGCCACGGGAGCGCGGGCCCGCGCACCGGCACCCCCGGGGTCCACTCCGCGCGCGCGAGCGGGGGCGCGAGCTCCACGCGCGACGCGCGCCGCACCGCGTCGGCGCCGAAGCGGCTCGCCAACCGCGTCAACGCGACTTGCCTCGCCGCAGGATCCCTGCGGGGCTCGGGGAGGAGCGGCGCGTTCCGGTCGCCGACGGGCGCGAGCGCGCGCGCGATCACGGTGAGCGCCACGACCGGCGCGGCGAGCTCGACGCGCTCGAGGTGCGCGCGGACGAGCTCGAGGAGCAGGCGCGGGTCCGCGATGGGAACTGCGCAGCGGATCGTGATGGGAGGCGCGCCAGGCCCGCGCGCGTCGAGGCGGAGCTCG
>JAYRVK010000132.1:0-3239 GCA_041918555.1 Sandaracinaceae bacterium | reverse complement strand
GCTCGCCGCGCGCGAGCGCGGCCCGCGCCGCGCGGCCGTACCACGGGAGCGAGCGCGCCCCCTCGCCCGCCTCGACCCAGTGCTCCGCGATCGCGCGGGCCGATCCGTCGGCGCCCTCGAGGTGCTCCGCGGCGAGGCGATGGCCGAGCCGTCGATCGGCGCGCGTCGTCGCCGCGCGCGCGACGCGGCGAGTCAGGGGATCCGCGAGGCGCCCCCCCGTGAGCGCGGGAACCGCGTCGAGGTCGACCGCCTCCCCGAGCATCGCCTCGAGCGTCGACGCGTCGAGCGGCGGGCCCAGGAGCGAGGCGGCCCGCAGGACCCGCCGCGCCGCGTCGTCGTGCGCCCAGTACGCCGAGCGCTCGTACAGCACGGCCGCGACGGCGCCCGCGCGGAGCTGCGCGAGCGCCGCGGGGAGCCCGTCCCCGATCGCCGCGCTGCTGGGCCCCACCCACGCCTCGGCCGCGTCGATCGAGAGCGGCCGCAGGCGGAGCTCCGCGGTCGCGAGCGTCCGCCACGCGGGGAGCGCCTCACGCGCCGACGCCACCAGGAGCCCGCCGCCCTCGCGCGCGAGCCACGCGCGCGCGTCGGAGAGGCGATCCGGCGGCTCGTCCACGTCGTCCCACGCTTCGACGCCCCCGAGGTGCGCGAGGAGCGCGGACTTCCCGATCCCCGGCTCGCCGACCACCAGCAGGAGCGCGCGCGACGCGCCGTCCACGGCCTCGGCGCGGAGAGCCTCGATCCGCGCGAGCTCGCGCTCCCGTCCATGCAAGACGTCGTGCGTGGGATGGAGGAGCGCGCGCGCCTCGAAGTCGAGCCCGATCCACGGCGGGCCCTCGCGCGCGAGGTCCGCGACCGCCACCGCGACCGCCTCCCCCACGAGCCGGTCGCCGCGCTCGATCGCGAGCCCGATCACGAGCTCCGCGCGGCTGCCTGGGGGGAGCGCCTCCGCGAAGCGGTGCGCGCGCCGGAGCTCCGCGAGGGGATGGCGCCACCACGCCAGCGCCGCGTCCTCGCCGATCGGTGCGAGGCGCGCGCGCTCCCGCGCCGCCGCGCGCTCGAGCACGTCGGGGGACACGCCGCGCACCGCCACGAGGCACACCGGCCGGCGCTCTTCGTCGGACATCGCCCGCGGCTCGGCGGGCGTGCGGTCCGCGCTCGCGCCGAGATCGATCGCGTCGAGCGCGGCGACCACCGCGGCGCCGTCCGGGGGGCGGTGCTCCGGCGAGCGCGCGAGCATCGCGCGCACGAGCGCGTCGAGCGCGGGCGGGACCCCCGAGGCGAGCTCGGACATCGGCGGCGGATCGTCCGACAGCACGCTCGCCACGAGCTGGCGCACGCTCACCGCGGGCTGCGCCTCGCGGCCCGTCACGCAGAGGTAGAGCACGCAGCCCAGCGAGTACACGTCCGCAGCCGGGCCCACCTCGCGCGCGCCGAAGAGCTGCTCGGGGGCCATCGTCGACAGCGTGCCCACGAGGGCATCCGTCGCGGTGAGGGTGACGGTCAGCGAGCCGCGGCGCCGCGCGACGCCGAAGTCGACGACGCGCACGTCCGCGGGATCGCCGCCGACGAGGTAGAGGTTCGACGCCTTCACGTCCCGGTGCACGACCCCCGCCGCGTGCGCCGCGGCGAGGCCCTCGGCGGCGCCGCGCGCGATCGCGACCGCCTCCGCGAGCGTCAACGGAGCGCGGCGGAGCCGCTCGCTCACCGTCTCCCCGTCGAGCCACTCCATCGCGAGCCACGGCTCTCCCTCCGCGCTCACGCCGTGCGCGACGTGCCGCGCGATCCGCGGGTGCGCGAGCGCCTCGAGGATCCGCGCCTCGCGCTCGAACCGCGCGACCCGTGCATCGACCACCTCGTGGAGCACCTTGAGCGCGACGAGCTCGCCGCCGCGCTCGAGGTCGCGCGCGTACCAGACGACCCCGTGCGCGCCGGCGCCGGCGCGGACGAGCCGCGCGAAGCGGCCCGCGAAGGGCGCGCCGTCATCCGTCGGCACGGACCACGCGGACGGACGGGTCGAGCCGGTAGCCCGTGGGCGCGCTCTCGACGAGGTTCCCGAGCCCCGCCTTGCGGAGGAGCGCGACCGTCGCGTAGAGGCGATCCTTCGCGGCCTCCTCGAGGATCTTCTCGTCGGGCCACACGAGCGCCACGAGGGCCTCCCGCCCGATCGGCTCGGTCGCGCGGGCGAGCGCGTCGAGGAGCGCCGCCGGCTTGTGCTTGCGATCGAGCTCGACGACCTCGCCGCCCGGGACCCGGAACCACTTCCCCTCGGGCCCCACCACGAGCGCCGCGCGCTCGGGGTCCCGCGCGTCCGCCAGGCTCCGCCGCCGCTCGACCTCGGGGAGCGCGCGCTCGAGGAGCCGCGACGCGATCCGGACGAGCGCGGAGCCCTCGGCGAGGGGCCGCGCTCGCGTCAACACATCGTGCGATGGTGCGAACAACGCGGCGAGCAGCTCGCACGCGGCAGCCGCCACCGGGCCGCGCGGCTGCCGTCGGGCCGCGCCGCGGGCCGCGTCGATCAGCGCCCCCAGATCGGGTCGCACCGCGAGCCGCGACGACTCTTCCAGGATCTCGGCCGCATCGGGCGCGTCGTGCAGCCGCGCGAGGGCCCGCACGAAGAGCACCGTCGCGAGCGTGTCGGGGAGGTCGAGCCCGCGGCCCAGGCGCTCGGCGTCCTCGAGATCGCGCGCGGCGTGCGCGGGATCGCCCGCGTCGAGTCGGTGGATCGCGAGGGCCACGAGCGCGCGGATCTCGCCCGGGCCGTCGCCCAGGTCGCGCGCGACGCCGAGCGCCGCCGCGAGGTGCGGGTACGAGCGGTCGCGCCCGCGCGCCGACTCCACGGTCCCGCGCGCCTCGAAGCCCTCCACGATGGCCTCGGGCCGCCCGCCCGCGTCGCCCGACGCCCCGACGTCGGCCTCGGCCGCGCGCCCCGCGTCGACGAGCGCGCGCGCGAGGAGCTGCGACGCGAGCGCGGTGCCCGCGCGATCGCCGAGCCGCTCGAGCGCGTCGACCGCCTCGCGGGCGAGCGCCTCCGCCTCGGCCACCTCGCCGAGCGCGAGCGCGGCGCGCGCCCGCGCGAGGTCCGTCCGCGCGCGCGTCCAGCGATCGTCGCCTCCGGGCGCCGGCCGATGGATGGGCCCGACCTCGATCGAGGCGCGCACCCGCGCGTCGAGCGCGAGCGGATCGCCGGGGTCGAGGCCCTCGAGCGCGTCGAGCGCCCCCCCCGCGCGGCCCACCCCCCG
>JAYRVK010000131.1:0-5192 GCA_041918555.1 Sandaracinaceae bacterium | reverse complement strand
CTCCTCGTCGACGCGTACGAGCACGCGCTCGCGCCGCCCTTCCCGATCACCTACGACCCGATCGACTCGATCACGGGAGGCACCAGCGCGCTCGGCGTCGTCGAAGCGATCCCCACACTGGTGGTCCTGGACCGCCGTGGCGTCCCCGTCGCTCGGTTCACCGGCTACTGCGACGACGCGTGCCTCGCGGAGCTGCTGCGCGCCGCGCGCTGACTCGCCCGCTCCCATCACGTCCGCTCAGCGCGGGAGCTCGATCCCCTGCTCCTCCCAGAGGTCGCCGAGGCGATCCCCGAACCGCGATGCCACGAGGCGCTCGACCTCGGCCGCGCCGTCCTGCTCGAGGGCGGCGGCGCTCACCTCCCGCGCCTCGTCGAGGTGGATCCGGCCCAGCGCCTCCGCCACGAGCGGGATCGCGGCGGTGGCCATCGAGAGCGTGCGGAAGCCGAGCCCGACGAGGAGCGGGGTGGCGACGGGATCGGCCGCGAGGTCTCCGCACACGCACACCGGACGGCCGTGAGCGTCGGCGACGCTGCGCGCGCGATCGAGCAGGCGGAGCACCGCGGGATCGAGCGAGGAGCCGAGGTGCGCGACGCGTGGGTCGCTGCGGTCCACGGCGAGGGTGTACTGCGTCAGATCGTTGGTCCCGACGCTGAAGAAGTCGCACTCGGGGGCGAGCCGATCCGCGACGAGGATCGCGGACGGGATCTCGAGCATCGACCCGATCATCACCGGCCCGTACGGCACGCCCGCAGCGTCGAGCTCCGCGCGCGCGGTCTCGAGCATCGCCTTGGCGCGGCGCAGGTCCGAGACCGTGGAGACCATCGGGAACATCACGCGGACGTCGCCCTGCGACGCCGCGCGCAAGAGCGCCCTCAGCTGGGTCACCAGGAGCTCGGGCCGCTCGAACGCGATCCGCAGCGCGCGCAGGCCGAGCGCGGGGTTCGGGCTGCGCCGCATCCCCTCCGGCATCTTGTCGGCACCGAGATCGAAGGTCCGGAACACCACGGGCCGCGGCGCCATCCGACGCGCGACCCGCGCATAGATCGCGGCTTGCTCCTCTTCGGAGGGCGCGCGCGGGCGATCGAGGTAGAGGAACTCGGTGCGGTAGAGGCCGATCCCGTCGGCGCCCTCTTGCTTCGCCTCCGGGACGTCGAGCTCGAGCTCGACGTTCGCGTGGAGGTCCACCCGCACGCCGTCGGCGGTCGCGCTGGGCGGGCGCTCCACGTCGCGCAGCCGACCGCGGAACGCATCGAAGCGCGACGCCCGGGCGCGCGCGCGCTCGACCTCGTCCTCGTCGGGATGGACGATCACCTCGCCGCGCAGCGCGTCGACGATCAAGGTGTCCCCCGGGCCGAGCGCGCTCGTGACGTCGGCCACCCCGACCACCGCGGGGATCGAGAGCGCGCGGGCGAGGATGGCGGTGTGGGAGCTCGCGCTGCCCGAGTCGGTCACGAGCGCGAGGACACGACCCCCCGTGAGCTGCGCGGCCTCCGCGGGGGTGAGGTCACTCGCCACGAGGATGCTCGGCGTCTCGAGCCGCGGCAGCGCGCGGGCGCGCTGCCCGGTGAGCGCGCGCAGCAGGTTCTCGCCGACGTGCCGCACGTCGTCCGCCCGCTCGCGGAGGTACGGATCCTCCGCGGCGCGCAGGCGGGCGCACATCGCGTCGACGGTGCGGCGCAGCGCCCACTCCGCGTTGATGCGCTCGCCGCGGATCGCGTTGGTCGCCGCGCTGGAGATCATCTCGTCGCCGAGCATGAGGAGCTGGGTCTGGAGCAGCAGGCGGTGGTCGTCCCCCGCGCCCTCGTGGAGTCCCTCGAGCACCCCCTCGACCTCGCGGCGCGCCTCGGCCATCCCGCGCGCGAGGCGCTCCACCTCGACCTCTACGGCGGTCTCGGCGATCGAGCGGCGCGGCACCACGACGCTCTTGCGGTCGAACACGCTCACCGGCCCGACGGCCACGCCGGGCGACGCGCCGATCCCGCCGAGGACGCGGCGTTCGGTCATTGATCCTCGCCGAAGCGCGACGCGATGAGGGCTCCGATCGCCTCGACCGCGTGGTCCGCGTCCGCGCCATCGGCGATGACCGTCACGCTCGTCCCCTTCGCGCCGCAGAGCAGGAGCACCCCCATCACGCTCTTCGCGTTCGCGCGCTGGCCGTCCTTCTCGAGGTCGACCTCGGCGGCGAAGCGCGACGCGAGCTGCACCAGCTTGGTCGCGGCGCGGGCGTGCAGGCCGCGCTCGTTGACGATTTCGAAGGTCCCCCGCGCGCTCACCGGTTCACGTCCCGGTGCGCGGTCAGCGCGTCGTGCCCCTCGGCCCGGAGCCACCGCCCGAGCTCCTCCGCCAGCGCGACCGAGCGATGGCGGCCGCCCGTGCACCCGAGCGCGATCGTCAAGTAGGCTTTCCCTTCTGCACGGTACCGCGGGAGGGTGTGCCCGAGGAGCGAGCGCACGTCGGAGAGCAGCTCGCGCGCCGCGTCGGTGTCCAGCACGTACTCGGCGACCGGCGCGTCGAGCCCCGACTGCGGCCGCAGCTCCTTCACGAAGTGGGGGTTCGGGAGGAAGCGCAGATCGAGGACGAGGTCGGCGTCGACCGGGAGGCCGTACTTGAAGCCGAAGGACACCACGCGGACCGCGAGCCTCGGGCTGCTGCCGCCGCGCGCGATGTAGTCGATCAGCGACCGACGCAGGTCGTGCACGCTGAGATCCGTCGTGTCGATGACGTGCCGCGCGAGCTCGCGGAGCGCGGCCAGCCGCTCGCGTTCGGCGCGGATGCCCGCGAGGACGTCCGCGTCGCGCGCGAGCGGGTGGGGGCGCCGCGTCTCGCTGAAGCGGCGCACGAGGACCTCGTCCTTGCAGTCGAGGAAGATCACCTCCGTCTCGTGGCCTCGCGCGATGAGCGTGGCGATGGTGGCCTCGGCGCCCTCCAGGAACGCCCCGGTCCGGACGTCGATGCCGAAGCCGACGCGTGTGAGCTCACCCTCCAGCAGCCCGATCAGCTGCGGCGCGAGCGCGGGTGGCAGGTTGTCGACGCAGTAGTACGCGAGGTCCTCGAGGACCCGGAGCGCGCTCGATCGACCGGCGCCGCTCATCCCCGTGATCACGACGATGTGGATGCGCTCCATGAGCGAGGGTCCATTCTACTCGGCTGCGCCCGCCGGGAGCAGCCCGCGCAGCACCTCCGCGAGGTGCCGCGCCGGCACGTCCCCGTGCGGGGCCGCCGCGCGGCCGATCACCACGCGATGTGCCCGAACGCGCGCGTCGAGCGGGCCCTCGGCGCCGAACGAGAGCGCCTCCCCGAGCGGCCGCCGCACGCGCGCCGCGAACAGCTCGCTCTGCGAGGCGGTGCGCCCGGTGGCGCCGTGCAGCGAGATCAAGCGGCGGTCCGGTGCCCCGAGGACCCAGTCTGCGAACACGTTGTGGCCGCGGTACATCGCGTCGAAGAGCACCACCGCGCGCACGCGATCCGCGACCCCTCCGCGCGAGAGGATCGCGAGCGTCGTCTCGTAGCCCGCGCTGTGCGCGACGAGGGTGATCGAAGCGACGCGCGAGAGGTCCGCGGGTGGCCCGATGCGATCCGCGAGCGCGCCGAGCAGCTCCTCGAGGAACGCGCGGAACCGGCCCTCCTCCACGAACCGGCCGGCGCTCCCGTCGCGCTCGAGGAACGCCAGCTGCGGCACCACGAACAGCGCATCCACGTCGGCCTCGTCGAAGCGCGTGCCGAGATCCCAGCCCGTCACCGTGCGCGCGCCGTCGCGGCATGCGACCTCGCCGCCGCGCGCGAGCTGCCGCGCGCAGCCGCTCCAGCCGTGGACGAACACGACGAGGTCGAGCGGGCGCGACGGATCGAGCCCCTGCGGGGCGTGCACCACGGCGCTCGGCGCGCCCGGCGTGCGGAACGCGGCGTTCTCGAGCGTGGCCTCCGCCCACCACGCCGGACGCGCGGGCCGCGACGTCGGGGGGGGGGGCACGGGCGGCGGCGCCGGGCTCGTCATCACCGCGGCCGCGGGCAACGCCTCGGCCGCGCCCTCGTCGCCGCGCGCCTCGCCGACCCCGCAGCCGGCGAGGATCGCGAACAGCGCCCCCATCGTCGTCCGCTGCACGTGCTTGGTTTAGCGCACTCACCTGATATCGTCGCAGGGTGTCCTCGCCGAGCGTCCCGCCCGCCGCCCCGCCGACCCGCGTCGCGCAGCTCGCCGTGCACGAGGGGCTCAAGGGCCTCCTGGCTCTCGTCGCCGGCGAGCGCGGGCTCGATCGCCGGATCGATCACCCGAGGATCCAGAAGTCGGGCCTCGTCCTCGCGGGTCACGCGCACGGCATCGTCGCGACGCGAGTGCAGATCCTCGGCGAGACCGAGCTGAGCTTCCTCGAGTCGCTGGAGCCCGTGGTGCGGCGCGAGCGCGTGAAGGGGCTCTTTGCGCTCCACCTGAGCTGCGTCGTGGTGACCCGCGGCGTCGAGCCGCCCGCCGAGCTCGTCGAGGGCGCGGCCGCGTCGGACACCCCGCTGTTCGTGGCGCGCGAGCGCTCGAGCGCGACCATCTTCGCGATCCACGACGCGCTCGATCGCCTGCTCGCGCCCCGCGAGCGCCGCCACGGCGTGATGGTCGAGATCCACGGGGTCGGGATGCTCCTGGTCGGGCGCAGCGGGATCGGCAAGAGCGAGTGCGCGCTCTTCCTCGTCGAGCGCGGCCACCGCTTCGTCGCCGACGACCAGGTGTGGCTCACGCGGCTGCCGAGCAAGCAAGTCGTCGCGACGCCCGCGCCGCTCCTGAGGCACCACCTCGAGATCCGCGGCATCGGGATCCTCAACATCCGCGATCTGTTCGGGGCGACGAGCGTGTGGGACGAGGCGGTCCTCGATCTGGTCGTGGAGCTCAACGCCTGGGACGAGGAACAGCCCTACGAGCGGCTGGGGCTCGACCCCCTCACGGAGGAGATCCTCGGCGTCGAGCTGCCCAAGCTCCGCATCCCGGTGCGGCCGGGCCGCGACATGGCCGTGATCCTCGAGGTCGCCGCGCGCAACGAGCTGATGAAGGAGATGGGCCACCACGCCGCGCGCGACTTCGCGAGGCGCCTGGCGAAGCAGCTCGGCGTCGAGGACCCGACCGAGCCGTGAGGCTCAGCGGTCGGCCGCGTTGATGCGGTCGAGCGCGTCGGCGGGGCTCGCCGCGGCGAGGAGCTCTCGGCGCGCCG
>JAYRVK010000130.1:0-2752 GCA_041918555.1 Sandaracinaceae bacterium | reverse complement strand
CGAGCGCGGGCATGCAGGCCGATCGGTTCGACGACGGGACGATGTCGCCCTCGCTCGTGCCGGGTGGCGACCCGGACGGGATCTGCGGTCTCGAGGAGGGCTACTACTGCGTCCGCGTCGCGCAGGGCGGTCTCGTCCTGCACGGCGGCGTGCGGATCCAGGCGCACCTCTACTTCCTCGACTTCCTCGGCGTCGGGATCTGGGCGCGCTTCGCGCCGGCGGGCGAGGGCGATCACGCGTTCTACAACCTCGGCGCGCGCCTGAACGTCGCCGTCGCCGACCTCGCGCTCACGCCCCAGGGCTACTCGGGCGCGGCGCTCCAGATCGTCGCGTTCGCGGGCGGCGGCTTCGGCCAGATCCAGATCCAGCCGCCGGGCAACCCGCCGGTGATGGGCGGCGACGTGAACGCCGCGCCGAGCGCGCCGTGGATCATCTCCGGCCTGGGCAACATCTCGATCGGCCTCGCGGCGAACCTTCGGATCGTCCGCAACTTCGGGTTCTTCTTCCAGGCGGACCTGATGTTCCAGGTGCCGACGTTCCTGTTCAACCTCGACCTGTCGCTCGGCGCGTCCGTCAGCTTCTGATCGACTCGACCGATCCCTTCTCGACTCCTCGTCTTCCATTCTCTCGGCGTTCCGCGCGCTCCCGGCCAACCTCATCGAGCCCGCGCGACCCTGCCCGCGGTGTAGGATCCCCCCGCGTGACCGCTGCATCCGTCCGCGACCGCTCGACGCTCCTCACGCTGTTCGACAAGCAGGTGCAGGTCAGCGGACGGCGCACCGCGCTGCGCTATCGCTCGGGCGGGATCTGGCGCGGCCGTTCGTGGGACGACTGGCGCGGCCGCGCGCGGCGCGTCGCCACGTGGCTCGCCGCGTACGGGGTCGGCGTGGGCGACCGCGTCGCGATCCTCGCCGAGACGTGCATCGAGTGGGTCGAGCTCGACCTCGGGATCCTCACCGCGGGCGCGGTCACCGTCCCGATCTACCCGACGCTCCTCCCCGACACCGTCGGCGAGATCCTCCGCGACTCGGGCGCGAAGGTCATCGTCGCGAGCGACCCCGTGCAGGTCAAGAAGCTCTTCGATCCGCGCACCGGCCCGCTCCCCGCGCTCGAGCGCATCGTCTCGATCGCGAAGGTGTCGCGGCTCGACCGCCCGGACGAGGACGGCCGGCTCGACGTCGCGCTCGCCGACGTCGTCCGCGACGCGCGCCCCGCCGACACCTACGAGGACGTGCTCACCGCGCGGGTCGCCGACGGCGAGCTCGCGGCGCGCGAGGCCGCGATCGGGCCCGACGCGCTCGCCGCGATCCACTACACGTCGGGCACCGACGGGCACCCCAAGGGCGTGATGCTCACGCACGACAACTTCGTCTACGAGACCGAGCGCCTCGCGCGGAGCGTGGTCGTCGGCCCGCGCGACGAGCAGCTCCTCTTCCTCCCGCTCGCGCACATCGTCGCGAAGCTCACGGTGATGCTCCAGCTCCGCGCGGGGTTCGTGACGAGCTTCACCAAGCTCGATCAGGCCGCCGAGGATCTCCCCGAGGTGCGGCCGACGTTCATCGTCGGCGTGCCGCGCGTGTACGAGAAGATGGAGGACGCGATCGAGCATCGCCCCGCGGACCGCAGCGACGCGGCGCAGCGGATCTTCGAATGGGCGCTCGACGTCGGCCGCCGCGTCAGCGTCGAGCGTCAGGCCGGGCGCGCGCTCGGGCGGGTCCTCGAAGGCCAGCGCCGCGCGGCCGAGCGGCTCGTGTTCGCGCGCGTGAAGGAGCGCCTCGGCGGGCGCCTGCGGTTCCTCTTGAGCGGGGCCGCGCCCCTCGCGCGCGAGACCGCGGAGCTCTTCCACGCCGTCGACCTCCTCGTCCTCGAGGGCTACGGCCTCACCGAGACCACCGGCACGAGCACCCTGAACCTCCCGGACGCGTACCGCTTCGGGACGGTGGGCCGCGCGCTCGACGGCGTGGAGCTCGAGCTCGGCGCCGACGGGGAGATCCTCCTGCGCGGCCGCAGCATCACGCCAGGCTACTGGAACGATCCCGACGCCACCGCGCGCGCGTTCGACGCGCGCGGCTACTTCAAGACCGGCGACGTCGGCGAGCTCGACGCGCAAGGCTTCTTGCGCATCACCGATCGCAAGAAGGACCTCATCATCACCGCGGGCGGCAAGAACATCGCGCCGCAGCGCGTGGAGCAGCGCCTCTGCCAGAGCCCGCTCATCGAGCGCGCGATCGTCCTCGGCGATCGCCGCAAGTTCCCCGTCGCGCTCCTCGTCGTCGACGCGAAGCAGATCGAGCGCGAGGGCAAGCAGCACGGCCTGCGCGGCGATCTCTCCGCGCTCCTCCGTCACCCGAAGATCGCTGCGGCGCTCGCGAGCGAGGTCGAGCGTGTCAACGAGGGCCTCGCGAGCTTCGAGCAGGTGAAGCGCTACGAGGTGATCCAGGGCGACCTCTCGGTGGCCGAGGGCACGCTGACGCCGACCGGGAAGATCCGCCGCGCGTCCGTGGCGCGCCGCTACGCCGACCTCGTCGACGCGCTCTACGAGGGCGTGACCACCGACCTCGGCGACATCAGTTAGCTGCGCGCAGGCGGACGAGGCGGGACGTGGCCGTCTGGAAGAGGATCTTGCACACCTCGAACGACGAGAGGCGCGAGGCGTCGATCACCTCGCGGACGGTGCGCTGGCCGTCGACGAGCTCGAGCACGCGCCGCTCGTCGGCGTCGAAGCGCTCCACGTCGATGGAGCGCAGGGCCT
>JAYRVK010000129.1:0-2697 GCA_041918555.1 Sandaracinaceae bacterium | reverse complement strand
TCGGCCTCGGCGCAGCACTCGGCGAGCATCGAGGAGCCGAGCCCGCGGCCGTGGTGGCGCGGATCGACGGCGAGGACCTGGAGGTAGAAGTAGGGCTCGCCGTCGAGGTGCGCTTCTTCGAGGAGCTCGCCGGCCCGGAGCGCGCGCGCGATCCGCTCGACCGGGGCATGTCCGCGCAGCACCGCGCGCGCGATCGCCCCGAGCCGTGCGCGCGCCTGCTCGGCGAACGGGACCGGATAGGCGCCCGGCGCGAACCACACGCACACGCCGCGGAGCTCGGGGTCGAGGATCGCGCGCGCCGCGCCGCGCGGCTCGCCCAGCGCGAGGCTCGTCCCCATCACCGCGCCGACGAACGCGGCGCGACGATCCGGCTCGGGCGCGAGGAAGCCGAAGAAGGGGTCCTCGTCGAAGGCGCGGACCAGGAGCGCGGTCGCCTCGCCGAAGCGCGCGCGGGGGAGCGGCGTCACGGGGCGCAGGGTAGCAGCGCGCGGCTCGCGCGGCGCGCGCGACGTGGCACGCTCCGCCGCGATGGCCGGGAGCACCTTCGGGACCCTCTTCCGCGTGACGACGGCGGGCGAGTCGCACGGGCCCGCGAACGTCGTGATCGTCGATGGCTGCCCGCCCGGGCTCGAGCTCGGCCTCGACGATCTCTTGCCCGATCTGGCGCGGCGTCGGCCCGGCCAGAGCCAGCTCGTCACGCAGCGGCAGGAGACCGACGCGCCCGAGATCCTGAGCGGCGTGTTCGAGGGCCGCACCACGGGGACGCCGATCGCGATCCTCTTCCGCAACGAGGACCAGCGCGAGCGCGACTACGCGGACCTCGCGGAGCTCTATCGGCCCGGCCACGCGGATCACACCTACGACGCGAAGTACGGCTTCCGCGACCACCGCGGCGGCGGCCGCGCGAGCGCGCGCGAGACGGTGTCGCGCGTCGCCGCGGGCGCGATCGCGAAGAAGCTGATCGCGACGCACTTCGCGGCCCGCGTGCTCGCGTGGGTGAAGCAGGTCGGGGACGTGGTGGCCGACGTGCCCGATCCCGTGAAGGTCACCCTCGACGAGGTCGAGGCGACGCCGGTGCGCTGCCCCGATCCCGCGGCCGCGGCCCGCATGATCGAGCGCATCGAGGCGGCGCGCATGGACCAGGACTCGATCGGCGGCGTCGCCGAGATCGTCGCGGTCGGCGTCCCCGCGGGGCTCGGCGAGCCGGTGTTCGACAAGCTCAAGGCCGATCTCGGCAAGGCCCTCTTCAGCCTGCCCGCGGTGCTCGGCGTCGAGTACGGGATCGGCTTCGGCTGCGCGACGATGCGCGGGAGCGACCACAACGACATCTACGTGCCCGGCGACCCCGCGGAGCTCCGCACCGAGACGAACCGCCACGGCGGGATGCTCGGCGGGATCTCGAGCGGGATGCCCATCGTGCTGCGCGCGGCGGTGAAGCCGACGAGCTCGCTCTCGAGGAAGCAGCCGACGGTGAATCGCCGCGGAGAGCCCGCCACGATCGCGGTGAAGGGCCGCCACGATCCGTGCCTCCTGCCGCGCTTCGTGCCGATGGCCGAGGCGATGGTCGCGCTCGTGCTCGCCGATCACTGGCTGCGCTGGCGTGCGGCCGGGTTCGCGGGGTAGGAGTCGGCGGTGCTTCCCCCTCTCTCCGAGCTGCGCGAGCGCTACGTGACGCAGGGGCGCGCGCTCCCCGCGGAGCTCGAGGCCGAGCTCCGCGCCGATCCGCGCGCCGGCGCGAGAGCGCTGCTCGAGGCGATCGAGCGCCGGCGCAAGAAGAACCGCGCGGAGGGCCAGCGCCTGCGGCGGATGTTCCGCTACGAGCGCGAGCTCCGGCGCGCCGGCGCGGTGCTCCTCGCGGGGGTCGACGAGGTCGGGATGAGCCCGCTCGCGGGGCCCGTCGTCTCGGCCGCGGTGGTCCTCCCGGAGGACTTCCGGCTCTCCGGCGTCGACGACAGCAAGAGGCTCGATGCCGAGACGCGCGAGCGCCTCGCCGCCGTCATCCGGCGCGAGTGCGTCTGCTATGCGATCGGCGCGGTCGAGCCCGAGGAGATCGACCGCATCAACATCTACCGCGCGGGGCTGCTCAGCATGAAGCGCGCGCTCGACGGCCTGTCGGTGCGGCCCGACCACGTGCTGATCGACGCGCGCCGCCTCGAGGAGGTCGACCTCCCGCAGACCCCGATCGTCCACGGGGACGCGCTGAGCTTCACCATCGCGGCGGCCTCCATCGTCGCCAAGGTCTACCGCGACGCGCTCATGGTCGAGCTCGACGAGCGCTACCCGGGCTACGGCCTCGCGCGGCACAAGGGCTACCCCGTGCGCGAGCACCAAGACGCCCTGATGAAGCTCGGGGTCACGCCGATCCACAGGAGGAGCTTCGCGCCGGTGCGCAAGGCGCTCGGGCTCGATCCGGAGCAGATGGATCTGTTCTGACGGGCGCAAGCTCCCGTGCGCGCTACGCGAGGGACTCCGTGGGGTCCGGTGGTCTGGACAGGGGGGCGCTGGCCGCGCCCCCGTCGCGCGCCTTCGCGCGCGCCTCCCCCTGGCGAGGGCCGCTCGCTGCGCGCGCGACCCCGCGCTTCGCGACCGGCGCGCGGCGCGCCGGGTCGGTCGGGGGGGGGGGCGGGCCGCCCCCCCCCCCCCGATGTGTTGGGGGGGGGGGGGTGGCGGCGGCGCCCGGGGGCCCCGGGGGGGCAG
>JAYRVK010000128.1:0-6025 GCA_041918555.1 Sandaracinaceae bacterium | reverse complement strand
TCGGTCAGCGCGACGGCGGGCATCCCGAGCTCGCGCACCCGGTCCACGAGCGCGGGGAGGCGGATCGCCCCGTCGAGCATCGAGAACTCGGAGTGGACGTGCAGGTGGACGAGCTCGGCGGCCGACACGGGGAGGGCGATGGTGAACGACTGGCCAGTGGCCGGCAATCGTTTCCGGGGGTTGTTGCCCCTCGGCGCGCGTGCTAGACGCACCGCCCCCGGGACCCCCGGGGCATGGAGTAGACGATGAAGGCTTCCCCGCTCGCCGAGGTCAAGGACCGCTTCGGCTCGAAGGACAAGCTGGTCGACGCGGTTCGCGAGCTGGCCGGCGAAGATCTCTTTCTCGATCGCGTGAACGAGGACAAGGGCCTCGAGCGCGTCTCGAACAAGAAGCTCCTGCACCTGCACGCGGTGCTCAGCCAGGTGAAGGAGCGCTTCGGCACCCGCGCCAAGCTCGTCGACGCGATCCTCGCGGCCGAGGGCCGGACCGACGCGGGCTACCGCGAGCGCATCGAGCGCTGGCCGACCCCGCGGCTCTGGGACTGGTACAAGTCCGTCGAGAACTGATCCCGGGCTTGCGCTGGCCGAACCTTTGGGGATAGTGGGTGTCAGAGCCCGCGTGCCCCCGATGCAAGAGACGGCCGATCCCTCCGCGCCCGACGCGCTGGACCGAGAGCTCCTCGCGCTCCCGGCCCCGCCGCAGGGGCGGCGCGTGCTCACCCTCGCGCTGATGGCCGCGGTGGTGGTGGGGGCGACGGCGCTCGCGCTCTCGCTGCGCCACGACATCGCCTACTTCTTCAGCGCGCGGCCGGTCGTCGATCTCGGCGACGCGACGGAGATCGCCCCCGCGAGCCTCGAGACCAACGTGGAGGTGCGGGTCGCGGGCACCCCGATGCTCAGCCGGGCCGTGCGCTACCGGCGCGTGCTCACCGGCTCCGAGCACGTCGTGTTCCCGCTCGCGGGGCAGCGGACCGTCTACGTCCACGCCGAGGACTCGGATGCCTCGCTCGCGCGGAGCGAGTTCCGCGGGCGGCTCGTGACCTTCGCGGACCTGGGCGGGCGCATCGACACGGTCGAGCAGTACCTGGCCGACGACATGGACCTGCCCGTCTCGGGCGAGTCGTTCGTCCTCTTGGCGGACGAGCCCCCGAGCAGCTACGCGTGGGCGCTCCTCCTCGCGGGGCTCTGCGTCCTCTTCGTCGCGCTGCAGGCGTGGCTGCTGTTGCGCTGGTTCCGCCCCACCAGGGGACCCGTCTCCGACGTGTGATAGGTTCGGGCGGTAGATGCCGTCCGCGTCCGGGCTCCCTCCCTCTGATCGGATCGTCGTCGCCCTCTGGCGGACCGGACACGAGCGGGCCGCGCGGCAGTACGCAGGCTACGCGATCGCTCGCAACGATCCGGCGCGCGCGGTGCTGCGACGGCTCGCCGAGGCCCTCGAGCGGGGGGACTCGCCCCCGGATGGCGACGTGCCGCGCCTCGACTTCTCCCTCGTGGTGGCGCTGCTCGATCGCTACCGGCTCCACGAGGCCGAGGTCGTGCTGCGAGCGGTGGGGCTCGCCCCGATCGATCGTCGGGCCAAGCGCCTGGCCGCGCTCCTCGAGGACGCGCTCGCGCCGTTCCCCGCCGACGCGGACCCGTCGTTCTCGTCGGCGCTCCAGCTCGTTCGCGCCGGCCACGCCCCGAGCGCGCTGCGCGCGATCGAGGAGGTCCTGAAGCAGACGGTGGCGGCCCCCGAGTGGCTGACCCGCCGGCAGCGCGCCCTCGCGGCGCTGGTGCGTGGGGGCTGGTGGGAGGCGCCGGAGCCGGTCGAGCAGCACACCCGGGACACCGTGGTGGCGCGGGTCCGCGCGCGCGATCTCGTCGGCGCGCTCGACGCGGCGGAGCGCGCCAAGGCCGCCGAGCTCGCGGGGATCCTGCGGCGCTTGCTCTCCGAGACCGAGCGCCTGTTCGCGGAGGGCCCCGGGGGGGCCTCGGACGAGCCGACGACGGTCCCGATGGAGGGCCACGGGCTCGGCGAGTTCCACGTGCGGATGGGGATGCTGCCCGAGGCGGACGTCGTCTACCGGAAGATCCTGGAGAAGGACCCCCGCGACGAGCGCGCGCGGACGGTGCTCGCCGACGTGATCGCGCTGCGCCGCGCCCTCGGCGACGAGGCGGACCCGATGCCGCCCCGCGAGGTGAGCTCCGTGCACTGGCTCTCGAAGAAGGGGCCCAAGCGCGCCGCCACCTGGAGCGCCGGGCCCGACACCGCGGACGGGCGCTACGGGCGGATCGGCGAGCTCGACGAGCCGGAGGAGCCGACCGACGTGCTCGCCGCTGCCGACGAGGCCGAGCTCATGATCAAGCTCGGACACGCGGACCAGGCGCTCTCGATCTACCGGATCCTCGCGGTGCGCCACCCGAGCCGCGCGGCCTACCAGCGGCGGATCGACGAGATCGAGGCGTTGATCGCGGAGCGGGCGGGGCCGCTCGCGGAGGCGGTGACCGCGCGCCACGACATGAGCGCGCTGATGGCCCAGGCGGTGCCGACGAGCCCGAGGATCGCGGTCAAGGACCTGCTCGAGCTCTACCCGCGGATCGAGGACCTCGACGACGAGGAGTCGACGATGACCACCGTCGACACGCACCCCAAGCGCACCGACGACGACTGAGCTATCGCCGCCGCAGGAGCGCGAGCGCGACGGCGGCCGCGAGGAGCCACGGGCCGCTTCCTCCCGGCGCGGTCGCGCAGCCGCCGCCGCCGCCGCCCGAGCCCGCGTCGAGCGCGGGGGGCGGGCTGGCGTCGGAGCCGGCGGCGCCCCCGTCATCGACCGGCGGGGCGCCCGCGTCGGTGCCGCCCGCATCCGGATCTCCCGCGCCCGCGTCGGGGTCGCCGCCGCCGACCGCGTCGAGCACGAATCCGCGGTACGTCGCGGCGTTCGCGAAGCCGCTGCCGTCGGGGCACGCCGGGTCGCCGCCCGACAGGCTGAAGGAGAACGTCGCGATCCCCGCGATCGCGCCGGTCGCGTCCAGCGCGGGGCCCCCGACGTCCCCGTCGCACACCCCGGCCGGCCCGATCGCGGTGATCACCCCCGGTTGCACGAGCTCGACCGTCATCGCGCCCTCGCGGCGCGTCCCGCCGGCGCCCGCCTCGTCCTCGCCGTAGCCGATCGCGGTGATCGTGGTGTCGGGCGCGGGCGCCGCGGCCGCGATCCCGAGGGCGCCGCCGTCGAGGTCTTCGGCGGTCACGAGGATCGCGAGCTCGTTCGTGGCGCCGCCCATCGCCGGCGCGCCCGGCGTCATGACGATCTCGGTGACGCCGATGCCGCCGCCGCTCCCGATGGTGGCGCCCTCCCGCACCGTGAGGTCCGCGGGGGCCCGGGCGGCGGTGGTCCCGTTCCACGCGCAGAGCTTGGCCGTGAGCACGTGGCGCGGGCCGACGATCGCGCCGCTGCACGTGACGTCACCCGCGGTGACGTGGACGACCGACGCGTTCGTCGACGCGGTGCCGTCGCCGATCGCCGCGATCGCAGGGTTCGCGCCGTCGGGCGCGCAGCTCGTGAGGAGGACCAGCGAGAGGGGGACCCAGCGGAGGCGCATGCGCCGCAGCGTACCTTCGAATGAGGCTCACATGAACAGCCCGAGATAGGCGTCGATGAGGGGCTCGCCGAAGAACAGGAACTCGAGCGCCGCGAGCGCCAGGAACGGCCCGAACGGGATCGCACGTCGCAAAGGATCTTGCCCAGGGTCGATCGCGACGTGCTCCCAGAGGACGCGGCCGCGATCGTCCTCGACGACCAGCCGGCTCGCCCCCTCGGACAGCACCGCGGTCGTCCCGTCCCGCACCTCGAGCGGCGCGGGCGGCACCCATCTGTCGAGGTCCGGGGCGGGCGCCGCGCTCGCCGGCTCGGCCGGGGCGCGCCGCCGCAGGAGCCCCGCGATCAGCGCGAAGACCATCCCCTGCAGTGCGCCGCCGACCAGCGCGAAGATCGCGCCCTTCCAGCCGAGGAAGGCCCCGATGAACAGGAGGAACTTGCTGTCCCCTTCGCCCATGCCGCGTCGGCCGGTGAGCCGCTCCCAGCTCCACACGAGCAGGATCTGCACCGTGAGGAACCCGCCGCCCGCGCCGAGCGCGAGGTCCACCGCGTCGGGGCTCGGGTCGCGGAGCGCCGCGGTCGCGAGGCCGAGCGCGGCGCCCCCGATCGACACCTCGTCGGGGATCTCCATCCACTCCACGTCGACGAACGTCGCGACGAGGAGCCCGCCGACGAAGAAGAAGTAGAGGAGCGCGGTCACCGCGGTCTCGGACAGCGACGCGTGCGGCCCCTGACCGATCACGAACCGCTCGGCGAGCGCGACCGCCAGCAGCGCAGAGGTGGCCTCGACGAGGACGTAGCGCGGCGAGATGCGTTGACCACAGCAAGCCGTCTTGCCCCGGAGGAGGATCCAGCCGAGGATCGGGATGTTCCTGTGCGCGGGGATCTCGGTCTTGCAGTGCGGGCAATGGCTCGGCGGGCTGACCACGCTCATGTCCCGCGGCCAGCGGTGGATCGCGACGTTGAAGAAGCTGCCCCAGAGGGCGCCGAGCACGAAGGCGAGCGCGCGCAGGATCCACGGGGGCAGGTCCGAGACGATCAAAGCCGACGGAGGGTAGCAACGGCCGGGCGGGTTCGCGTGGTTCCCGACGCGCGCTAGACTCCGCGCGCCATGAGCGAGGAGACCCAGAGGGAGATCGCGCGGCGGGCCGGGACGCCCTTGGCGCGTCAGGCCGGCGCGTCGGTGACGGTCTACGCGGCGGTGACGGGCCTGGCCGGCGCGGTGCCGGTGCCGATGCTCGACGCGGTGCTCTCCGAGCTCTCGCGCGGCGCGGCGATGCGGCGCGTCGCCAAGCGGCACGGGGTGGTCCTCACGCCGGACGCGCGCGCGGTCCTCTCGGCGCCTGGCTCGATCCACGCGACGTCGACCGAGCGTGGCCGCTTCCTCAAGGCGGCCCTCGCGTCCGTGCTCGCGCCGCTGCGCATCGCGGCGCGCGTGGACGACGCGTTCGGGACGCTCTTCGCGGCGGTGTGCCTCGATCACTTCCTGCGGCGGCCCGAGCGGCCGGACGGGGCGGAGCTCACGGCGGCCGAGGCCCGGCGCGTGCGCTCGGCGACCGAGCGCGCGATCGGCGAGGCTGGCTTCGACGCGCTCAAGACGATCCCGGTCGGGGCCTGGCGGATCCTCCAGCGTGCGGCGGACGCGCTCATGAACGCGGACGAAGAGGGTCGCTCGCCGATCGAGCGCTTCGTCGACGCGGTCCTCGACGGGCTCGCCGACGCGCCGGACGATCTCGTCGACGCGCTCACGCTTCAGTTCGATCTCGCGCTCGAAGAGGAGCGAGGGACGCCATGAGCTCTCGGGCCGAGCTCGGCTCGGCGCGGCGGGTGGTCGTCAAGGTCGGGAGCCGCTCCGTGGTCGGCGCGTCGCTCCACGAGCTCGGCCGGCCCGAGCTCGCGCACTTCGAGCGCCTCGCCGGCCAGCTCGGCGCCCTCCGCGACGGCGGGCGCTCCGTCGTGCTCGTCTCGAGCGGCGCGGTCGCGCTCGGCCGCGGCCGGCTCGGGTTCGCCGAGCGGCCGCGCTCCATCGCGCAGCTCCAAGCGTGCGCGGCGGTCGGCCAGTCGCTCCTCATGCGCGGGTGGGAGGCGGCGTTCGCGCCGCGCGGGATCGCCGTCGCCCAGATGCTGCTGAGCCACGCGGACCTCTCGGACCGCGAGCGCTACCTGAACGCCCGCGGTGCGCTCGACGCGCTGCTCGAGCTCGGCGCGGTGCCGATCATCAACGAGAACGACACGGTCGCGGTCGACGAGATTCGCTTCGGGGACAACGATCAGCTCGCCGCGATGGTGTGCACCCTCGCCGACGCGGACCTGCTGGTGCTCCTCAGCGACGTCGAGGGCTTGCTCGCCGACGGCGCGCGCGTGTGGGTGGTGGTGGACCTCGACGCGGCCCAGGCGCTCGGGGCGCCGCGGCGCGACGGCGTCGGGGGCGGCGGGCTGGGGAGCAAGCTC
>JAYRVK010000127.1:0-25135 GCA_041918555.1 Sandaracinaceae bacterium | reverse complement strand
GTCCGTCGCAGCCCGTCTCGCCGGCGCCCGAGTCGGGCGTGCCCGCGTCGCGCGCGCCGGCGTCGGTCCCCGCGTCGGTGCCCGCGTCCGCGCCGCCCGCGTCGTGGGATCCCGCGTCCATCGGCGGGCCCGCGTCGCGGGGTCCCGCGTCCATCGCGACGGCGCCTCCGTCCGCGCCCGCGTCGAGGCCTCCGTCGCGCCGCGCCTCCGCCTCGGGCACGCACTCGTCGTCGACGCACACCCAGCCGTCGCCGCACGGGCATGCGCGGCCGCGCAGATCGATGGACGGCGGCACGCAGCCCGCGGCGAGCACCGCGAGCGCCGCGATCCACCTCACGGGACCTCCACGCGGAGCGAGAGCGCGCCCGGCCCGAGGCGCAGCGTCGCGGTCGGCCCCGGCGAAGAGGCCTCTCGGACGAGGCCCCACACGAGCCCGATGCCCGCGAGGAGCCCGCCCACGCCGAAGAGCGCGTCGGCGGCGACCGCGAGGCCCTGCGCGTCGGCGAGCGCGCGCGCCGCCGTCTCGTGGATGGGCGCCTCCTCGGCGACGGAGGCGCGATCGAGCATCAGCCCGCCGAGCACCGCGCCGATCGCGAGGGCCGCGCCGCCCGCGCCCGCGAGGATCCACGGGGTCGGATCGTCGTCGCGCGCGCGCTCCGTCCTCGGCGGCGGCACGTCGACCCCGAGGTGGGCCGCGGCCTGCGCCTGCTGCTCGAGGCGGCGGCGCTCCTCGACCCGCGCGCGCAGGACCTCGAGCCGCGCGCGCGCCGCGTCCGCGTCGTCGTCGCCGGCGCCCGTCGCGAGGTAGCGCTCGTAGGCGTCGATGGCCTCCTCGTCCTCGCCCGTGCCCTCGAGCGCGCGCGCGAGGTTGTAGAGGAGCACGGGCTCGGGCTCGAGCGCGTAGGCCTCGCGGAGCAGGGCCGCGGCGTGCGCGAAGCGGCCCGCGCGGTAGTCCTCGGCGGACTCCTCGAAGAGCGCGATGGCGCGCGCGCGGTCGGCGTCGTCCTCTGCGGACGCCGGCGCGGGTCGGCTGAGCACGCCCAGCGCGAGCGCGACGGCGACCGCGATCGAGGAGAGGCCCCACGTACCGGCGGGCGCCCGCATGAGGGAGAGGATACCCGCGGCTCAATCGAAGCGATAGAAGCCGCCGCGGGCGGGCTCCTCGGTCGTCGGGGTCGGCTCCCGCGCGGTGCGGCGCCCGCGCGAGGAGGGAGCGCGGAGCAGCGTGACGCGGAGGCGCTGGTTCATGTCCGGGACGAGGGTCTCCTCGTGGTCGCGGTAGCCGTCGAGCCGGATCCGCAGCGTGCGCGCGGCGCTCCCGGGCGGCAGCTCGAGCCGACAAGGCGTCGTGCACAGTGCAGCGTCGTCCTCGCCGAGGACCGCCGCGCCCGCGGGGACCGTCTGGAGCTCGACGACCACGTGCGCAGGCGCGGTCGGCTCCGTCGGGGCGGTCGGAGGGAGGTCGGCCGAGCCCCCCTCGTCGAGGGGCGTCGGCGCCGCGGGGAGCTCCGCGACCCTCGGCGGCGCCTGCGCCGGGGTCGGGTCTTCTCTGTCGTTCGACGCGAGCGCGACGCCGAGCGCGACCGCGAGCGCGAGCCCGAGCCCGGCGGCGATTGGGATGGCGATCCGGCGGCGCCGCGCGCTCGCGGACGGGGCGCTCGCCTCGGGCTCGGTGGTGGTCGGCTCGATCCCGATCGTCTCCTCGATCTCGATGTCGACCTCCGCGGAGGGGATCGAGGTGACCTCGTCGCCCGAGCGCACGCGGCGCAGGAGCTCCTTCTTCTGCGCGATGCGATCCGCGAAGGTGCGCTCGAGCAGCGCGACGAGTCGGTCCTTCGCGCGGTCCTCGGGGTCGATCGCGCGCAGCACCGCGAGCAGATCCCGGCGCAGGTCCGCCGCGGTCGAGGGCCGCGCGGCGGGCTCCTTCGCGAGCGCGCGCATCACGATCGCCTCGAGCTCCGCGGGGAGCGACGGGGCGCCCGCGGCGCGATGCGCGGAGGGCGCGGGGATGTCCTCCTCGACGATGGCCTTCCAGCAGAGGAGCTCGTTGCTGCGCTTGAAGAGGCGCTCTCCGGCGATGAGCTCCCAGAGCACGATGCCGCACGAGAAGACGTCCGAGCGCCGATCGATCGGCGCGTCGACGCACTGCTCGGGCGACATGTACGCGAACTTGCCCTTGAGCGTCCCCGTGCTCGTCTCGACGGATCGATCCACGAACTTCGCGATCCCGAAGTCGAGGAGCTTCACGCGGCCGTCGTAGGTGACGAAGAGGTTGTGGGGCGACACGTCGCGGTGGACGAGGCCGAGCGGCTCGCCCTCGTCGCCCGTCACCTCGTGCGCGGCGTGCAGCCCCGCGAGCACCTGCGTGACGACGTAGAGCGACACGTCGAGGGGGAGCCACTCGCCGCGCGCGTGGAGCCGCTTGCCGAGGCCCGCGACGCTCTCGCCCGCGAGGTACTCCATGACCATGTAGAGGTCGCGCTCGTCCTCGCCGAGCTCGGTGACCGTCACGACGTTCGGGTGCTGGATCCGCGCGACGACGCGCGCCTCGTCGAGGAACATGTCGTGGAACTCGCGCCGCCGCGCGAGGTGCGGGAGCGCGCGCTTGATCACGACCGCCTGCTCGAAGCCGCCCGGCCCGAGGAGCTTGCCGAGGAGGATCTCGGCCATCCCCCCCGACGCGAGGTAGCCGAGGATGTGATAGCGCCCGATCCGCGGCGGGAACGTCACCCGGACACGCTAGCACCTCGTCACGCGGGGAGGCGGACCCGGAAGGGCTCGACGTCCCACACGCGCTCGGCGTAGTCGCGGATCGAGCGGTCCGAGGAGAAGAAGCCCGCCCGCGCGACGTTGAGGATCGCGGAGCGCGTCCAGCCCTCCCGATCGCGGTAGGCCTTCGCCACGGCCTCCTGCGCGCCGAGGTAGGCGCGGAAGTCCGCGAGGAGCATGAACGGGTCTTGATCCACGAGCCCGCGCACCATCGGGGCGAAGAGGTCGGCCTCGAGGGGCGCGTAGCGGCCGCTCGCGAGCCCGTCGAGGACCTGCCGGAGCTCCGCGTCGCGGTCGAGGATCGCGCCCGGCCGGTAGCCCTCGCGCTTCTGCTCCATGACCTCCTCCGCGGTGAGGCCGAACAGGAAGAAGTGCTCCGCGCCCACGTGCTCGCGGATCTCGACGTTCGCTCCGTCGAGGGTGCCGATGGTGAGCGCGCCGTTGAGCGCGAACTTCATGTTGCCGGTGCCCGACGCCTCGTAGCCCGCCGTCGAGATCTGCTCCGAGAGCTCGGCCGCCGGGTAGATCCGCTGCGCGACCTTCACGTTGAAGTCCGGGACGAAGACGAGCCGCATGCGCGCGCGCAGGCGCGGATCGCGGCGGAGGATGTCGGCGATCACGTGGGCGAGCTTGATGATGCGCTTGGCCGCCCAGTAGCCGGGCGCCGCCTTGCCGCCCAGGAGCAGCGTGCGCGGGACGTCGCCGTCGTCGTGGCCCGCGCGCAGGCGCTCGATCTGGTGGAGCGCGCGCAGGAGCATGAGGAGCTGGCGCTTGTACTCGTGGATGCGCTTGACCTGCACGTCGAAGAGCGTCGAGGGATCCGCGTCGAGCGCGTGCGTGCGCTCGAGCCAGTCGGAGAGGGCGACCTTGTTCGCCTGCTTGGCCGCGCGGAAGCGCTCGCGGAAGGCGGCGTCGTCGGCGAGCGGCTCGAGCTCGCGCAGGCCGTCGAGGTCCTTGATCCAGCGCTCGCCGATCGCCTCCGTGATCAGCTCGCGCAAGGCGGGGTTCGCGAGCGCGACGAAGCGCCGCGGGGTCACGCCGTTGGTCACGTTGGTGAAGCGCTCGGGCCACATCTCCGCGAAGTCGCGCAGCACGGTCTCGCGCAGGAGGCGCGAGTGGAGCGCCGCCACGCCGTTGACCATGCGGCTCCCCACCGTCGCGAGGTTCGCCATGCGCACGCGCTTCTCGCCGCCCTCGTCGATCAGCGACATCCGGGCCACGCGCGCGTCGTCGCCGGGGAACCGGTCCCGCACCTGCTTCAGGAACCGGTCGTTGATCTCGAAGATGATCTCGAGGTGGCGCGGGAGCACCGCGCGGAACAGCGGGAGCGGCCACGTCTCGAGCGCCTCGGGGAGGAGCGTGTGGTTCGTGTACGCGAAGGTCGCGCGCGTCACCTCCCACGCCTCGTCCCACTCGAGCTCCTGCTCGTCGACCAGGATCCGCATCAGCTCGGCCACCCCGACGGCGGGGTGCGTGTCGTTCAGCTGCACGCGGAACTTGTCGGAGAAGTCGCGCGCGGCCTTGTTCCGCTGGAAGAGCAGGCGAAACATGTCCTGCAGCGAGCAGGACACGAAGAAGTACTGCTGCTCGAGGCGGAGCTGCTTGCCGGCCCAGCTCGAGTCGTTCGGGTAGAGGACCTTCGTGATGTTCTCGGAGCGGACCTTCTCGTCGACGGCCCGCCAGTAGTCGGCGCGGTTGAACGCGTCGAGGTCGAACGCCTGATCGGCGACCGCCGACCACAGTCGCAAGAAATTCGCGTTGTCGGTCCCGTAGCCGAGGACCGGCGTGTCGTTCGGGATGCCACGCACCACGCGCTCGCCGTGCCAGCGCACGCGATAGCGCCCGCGCGCGTCGCGGCCGTGCTCGGTCCAGCCGCCGAGCTGCACCGGGAACTGGATCGTGGGCCGCGCGATCTCCCACGGGTTGCCGAAGCGCAGCCACTGATCGGTCTTCTCGATCTGCCAGCCGTCGCGGATCTCCTGATCGAAGATCCCGAACTCGTAGCGGATGCCGTAGCCGATCGCCGGGATCTCGAGGGTCGCGAGCGAGTCCATGAAGCACGCCGCGAGCCGCCCGAGGCCGCCGTTGCCGAGCCCGGGCTCCTCCTCGACCTCGAGGAGCTGCTCGAGGTCGACGCCGAGCGAGCGCATGCCCTCGCGGACCGCCTCCGTGATCCCGAGCCCGAGCATCGCGTTCCCGAGCTGCGGCCCCATCAGGTACTCGGCCGAGAGGTAGGCGACGGTCCGCGTCTCGCGCTCGAGGAACGTCGAGGCCGAGCGCACCCACCGATGCAGCAGCCGATCGCGCACGACGTAGCAGAGCGCCCGGTAGTGGTCGTCGGTGGTGGCGACTCCGGGGAATTTCCCCTGCATGAAGAAGAGCTTCTCGACGAAGTCGGCGCGGATGGACGCCGGGTCGTTGCCGAGGCGGACCTCGTCGACGGAGACGCGCGCGACCGGCGCGGTGGGCGGAGTGCTCATGCGCGGGACGGTACCCGATCTCGCGTCCACTCAGCGCACGAACCCGGCGTGCGCGGCCCGCTCCGCGCCGCGGCGGCGCTCGCGCGCGAGCTCGGCGAGGTAGTCGTCGAAGTCCACCTGGATCGTGTGCCGCGGCGAGGCGACGTAGCGCGCGAACATCGCCCGGCGCTCCGCGTCCATGCGCCGCGCGAGCTCCGCCGCGTCCGGGAGCGCGTAGCGGCCGCGCAGGGCGTCCGCGATCCACTGCGACTGCGCGTCGGCGATGGGCATGATCGCGCCGAGCGGCTGGACCAGCCCGACGAAGAACAGCGTCGGATGATCGGGGTGGACGACCCGCAGGAACAGCGGGAGGTCGTTGCCCGGCGCGCTGACGAAGCCCTCGTCGAAGAAGGGGAAGCGCACGTCGTAGCCGGTGCAGCAGACGAGGACGTCGGCGCGCTCGCGCGTCCCGTCCTCGAACAGGATCCCGTCGCCGTCGAGGCGCGCGACGTTCGGTCGATGGACGATCGCGCCCGCGTCGAGCCGCTCGAGGATGGTCTGGCTGATCGTGGGGTGCGCCTCGCCGAGCCGGTGATCGGGCGCCGGCAGGCCGTGCTCCGTGGGGTGTCCCACGACGGCGCGCAGGATCGTCGCGACGGCCGCGCGGCGCACCGCGAACGGGATCCACGGCCGGAGCGGGAGCGTGTCGGCCGGCCTTCCGAAGAGGACCTTCGGGAGGATCCAGGCGCCGCGGCGCGACGCCAGGAACACCGCGTCGGCGACCGCCGAGGCCTCGACCGCGATGTCCATCGCGCTGTTGCCGATGCCGAGCACCACGACGCGCTTGCCCGCCCACGCGTCGGCGTCGCGGTAGGCGTGGCTGTGGAGGATCTCGCCGTCGAAGCGCCCTTGGAACGACGGCATCCGCGGGCTCCAGTGGTGGCCGTTCGCGACGACGACCGCGCGGTAGCGCCCGGTGCGGCCGTCCGAGGTCGTGACCGCCCACGCGCCGCGCGCGCGCTCGACGTGCTCGACCCTCGTGCGGAACCGGATCGCGCCGCGGAACCCGAAGTGATCGACGTAGCGCTCGAAGTACGCGGCGATCTGCGAGTGATGGGGGAAGTCCGGGTAGTCGTCCGGCATCGGGAAGTCGGCGTACTCCATCCGCCGCTTGCTCGTGTTGATGTGCAAGCCGCGGTAGCACGCGCTCGTCCCGTTGACGTTCTCGTAGACCCAGTTGCCGCCGACGCGGTCGCTGGCCTCGAAGCACTCGAACGGGATCGATCGCTGACAAAACGTCTTGCACGTCGCGATGCCGGAGGAGCCGGCGCCGATGACGCAGACCGGCTCGTCGCGCGACGGCACGGCGGGGCTACAGGTCGTCCTCGAGCGGCTCGGCGCTCCCGTCGGAGGGAGCATCGGTCGGCGTCACGACCTCGCGCTCCGTTTCCGCCTCCACCTCGCCGCCGCCGCCCGGGGCGCTGCCCCCGTCCGTGACGCCGCCGATCGTGGCGAGGTACGCGAGCACGGCCTCCATGTCCTCCGCGCTGACGCGCGTGTCGCGGATCGGCGGCATGCGGCCCGAGCCCTCGCGGATCTGCTGGCGCACGCGCGCCGCGTCCCAGCCGATGTTCTCGAGCGCCGGGCCGTTCGAGTGGCAGCCCGCGCAGATGCTCTCGTAGACCTCTTGCCCGCGCGCGACGTCCGAGCTCCCGATCGGGCCCGCGTACTGGGCCGCGCCGTCGCCCGAGCTGCCGCCGCTCGAGCCGCCGCACGCGCCGAGCGCGATCGCCGAGACGCACACCATGAAGAGCCGCTTCGTAAGGATCACTCTTGCCTCCGTGGGGCCGCGATGGGACCACGAGCCCGTGGGGCGCGCAAGGGCTCGGGGAGCGCGCCGGGCTCCGCTCCCTGCGGCAGCGTCCAGATCCTGGTCGCGGTGCGCCCTCCCAATTGGCCGCGTTTCGCGCCACGCTCGGGGGGTGGTGCGGACTCCAGACATCACGCGGGCGGAGCCGTCGCCGCGCGCCCTCGGTGGCCCGGGCCTTGCGGCGCCTGGGCTCGTGCTCCGAGCTGCATCCCTCCTCCTGATCGCGACGAGCCTCGCCGGCTGCCTCGCGCCCCCCGCCGACCTCTCGGACGTCGCCGCCACCGAGTCGAGCCTGACCGCGGCCGAGCGCCGCGTGCGCGCCGGCCAGATCCGCGACGCGGCCGCCGCGAACGGGATCACGCAGGGCTGGCTCCTCGCGGGCATCGCCGACGCCGAGACCAACATGAGCCACTGCTGGTCGGAGCTCACGTGGGCGTGCATGGGCCCCAACTCCGCGGACTGCGGGGGGGGGCCCGTGGTCGCGGGGGCGGGCGACGGTCCCTGCGCGGACCGCCAGGGCGGGCTCGGGATGTTCCAGTTCGACGCGGGCACCTTCGACGACACGCTCCGCCGCGAGGGCGATCGCATCCTCTCGATCGCGGGCAACGTCGCGGCCGCCGTCGACTTCGTCGTGGCGATGGTGATCCGCTCGACCTACGTGCCGGGCGTCGAGAACCGCGATCAGGCGATCGAGTGGATCAACGGCGTGCGCATCGGCAACGACCGCTGGGATCCGTGGGTCCGCACGGTGACCCACTACTACAACGGCTGCGCGCCGAGCTACTCGTGCTGGAGCTCGCGCTACGCGCACTACCGCGACAACACGTCCGAGGTGTACTCGGAGATGGGCGCGGACTTCTGGGAGTCCTCCATCGACTTCGCGGCCGAGTGGGTCAGCCAGTCGTTCCCGCTCGCGAGCGCGCCCTTCGAGCTCTACCCCGGCCAAGAGGTCAGCGGCGACTTCGTGCTGCGCAACACCGGCATGGCGGCGTGGATGCCCGGCGTGACGAACCTCGGGACGACCCAGCCGCGCGACGGCGCGAGCGCGCTCGTGGGGCCGGGCTGGATGAGCGCCGCGCGGCCCGCCACGGTGGATCGGACGGTGAATCCGGGCGAAACGGGGACCTTCGCGTTCACGATCCGCGCGCCGGAGGCGCCCGGCGACTACCCGCAGTTCTTCACGCTCGTGCAGGAGGGCGTGGCGTGGTTCTCCGACCAGGGCGGGCCGCCGGACGACCAGCTCCAGATCCGCGTGACCGTGCTCGAGCCGCCGCCGTGTCCCGCGGGGACGAGCGCCGACTGGGCGTGCGACGGGAGCGAGCGCGTGCGCTGCGTGGCGGGCGCCGTCGAGCGCGAGCCCTGCGAGCACGGCTGCGCGGACGCGGTCTGCCAGCCCGACCCGATGGTCCCGCCCCCGGGCCCGGTCGACGCCGACGGCGACGGGGCGACCGACGACGTCGACTGCGACGACACGGATCCCGCCGTGAGCCCGCTCGCCGAGGAGGTCTGCGACGACGACTTCGATCAGAACTGCGACGGCTTCGAGTGCCACGCGACCGGCGACGGCGGGATCGAGGAGCGCCGCATCGGCACGCCGCTCACGAGCGGCTGCGCGGCGGCCCCCGGCCGCGCGGGCGGGCCGTGGCTCGTGCTCGTCGGGCTCGCGCTCCTGGCGGCTACTCGTCGAGGTCGCGCACGCGCAGCCCGAGCTGGTTGAAGCGCAGCCGGACCTTGCGGGCCGCGCCCTCGTCGGGGTCCTCGAGCAGGCGCTCCGCCATCGCCTCGAAGTCACCCTTCGTCGACTTGTACAATCGCACGAAGAGTTGACGCTCGAGGTCGCGGGCGACGTCGCGGAGCTGTGCGCGCGGGCGGAGCTCGAAGCCGCCCTCGCGGGACGGCCCGTCGCCCGCCGCGTCGCGCCACGCCGAGCCGAGCAGCTCCCTCACCAGCTTCGCGGGGATCGGGATCGTGTCGGCCCCGGAGTGCGCGCGCCCGCGCTGCGCGGCGCCCACGGCGTCGGCGAGGGCGAACACCAGCGCGTTCGCGAGCAGGAGCTCGATCTCGCGGACGTTGCCGGGCCAGTGGTGCGCGCGGAGCTCCGCGTAGCTCGGGCGCGAGAGCACGAACCGGACGCCGTGGCCGCCCTCCTCGGGCTGCCCGATGACGAGCTCCGCGTGCGGTGCGCCGCGCAGCCCCGTCGCCTCCATGTAGTCGGCGAGGAGCGCGCGGTCGGCCCCCGACGCGAGCTTCTTTCGCACGAAGCCGCGCAGGAGCTCCGGCAGGTCGGCCAGCCGCTCGCGCAGCGGGGGCAGCACGAGCCGCGCGGCGGGGTTGAGGCGTGCGTAGAGGTCGGCGCGGAACGATCCGTCGCGCACGCGCGCCTCGAGGTTGGAATTCGTGGCCGCGATCACCTTCACGTCGATCGCGCGCGGCGCGCTCTCGCCGAGCCGCGTGATCCGCGCGTCCTGGAGCGCGAGGAGCAACATCCGTTGCGCCTCCGCGGGGAGGTTCCCGATCTCGTCGAGGAAGAGGGTGCCGCCGTGAGCTTCTTCGAAGCGGCCGCGCCGATCGATCGCGCCGCTGAACGCACCGCGCGCGGTGCCGAAGAGCTCCGAGGCGATCAGGGTGTCGGGGAGCGCGGCGAGATCGACCGCGACGAAGGGCCCCGCGCGCCCGGTGGCCGCGTGGATCACGCGCTCGGCGAGCGCGCTCTTCCCGGTCCCCGTCTCGCCCAGCACGAGGATCGGCAGCGAGGTCCGCGCGAGCACCGCGGCGTCGCGCCGCACGCGGGCCATCGCGGGCGAGCCGCCCCAGGTGTAGCCCCCCGCCTCGGGCGTCTCCTTGGTGCGCGCGAGGATGCGCTCGACGAGCAGCCCGAGCGCGCGCGCGTCGAAGGCGTCGGCGCCCGCGAGCGTCGCGAACTCGTCTACCGCGAGGTCCTCGGCCGGGCCCTCGAACGCGAGCTCCTCCTCGGACGTCATGAGCACGACCGGGAGATCGCCGCGCCGGCGGCGGAGGTGGGCGAGGATCTCGATCCCCTGCAGGCGCTGCCGGTGGCGCTCGGGCACGACGCGCGCGGGGAGCAGGCGCGCCTCCGGGAGCTCGAACGCCACGTCGAGGAGGACGACGTCGACGTCGGCGTGCTTGGCGAGCGCCTCGTCGGTCTCGGCGGCGTCGTGGGCGTGGGTCAGGGTGCAGCCCTCGCGCTCCGGGCACTCCCAGCACGGGCCTCGGAGATCGCAGCGCGTCGCGTAGTCGTAGTCGCGCAGGAGCGCGTGCAAGAGCTCCACGTAGCGGTCGCCGTCGTCGACGACGAGGAGCTTGGGCTTGCCGCTCACTTCGTCTCCGCGGGGTCGGCCCGCACGGGGGCTACCACTCCCCGCGGGCGGGCGCCCGCGCGCCGGCACGCCTCTGGCTCCCCCGCGCGGACCGCGGCCTCGAGCGCGTCGATCTCGGCGAGCGCCGCGCGGACCGGGGCCATGCGCGGTTCGTCGGGGGCGAGTCGCGCGAACGCCTCCGACGCGCGCTCGCCGCCGGGGAGCGCGTAGAGGTCCTTCGCGAGGAGCGGCGCGAGCGCGGCGGGGAAGGGGCCCTCGGGCGGGACGTTCCGCGCGATCCGCGCGACGTACTTGCCCACGTCGTGCGCGAGGCGGGCCGCGAGCTCGCGGCACACGCGAGCGCCTCCAGCGCGCGGACGATCGCGGCCGCGTCGAAGGTCGGCACCGCGCCGACCCGGCCGTAGAGGGCTTGGAGGTTCTTCACGCGGCGGGGGGGGAAGTCGTGCACGAACACCGCGGGCTGGTGGTGGCCCGCCTCGCGGAGGGCGCCGAGGATGAGCGTGCCCTGCTGGTCCTTGAGCCAGCGCCGCGCGCGCTCGGCGTCTCCCGCGAAGAGGCGCCTCGCGGCGTCGGCCGCGTCGCCGAGGAGCACCTCGGGCGGCGCGCGCTCGAAGCGCAGATCGATGAGGAGCGCGTCGCTCCCCGACGCGGCGGCGAGCGCCTCCTCGGCGCTGTGCGCCGCCCGGATCTCGTAGCGCTCGGCGAGGAAGAGGCGCGCGAACTCCTCGTACTCGTCGCCGTCCTCGATCACCAGGAGCCTCGGCACCGCCGCATCGTACACCGCGGGCACGTGCGGCATGATGTCGCAGCGCGTGGCCGGGGCAGCGGGCCCGCGATAGAGGACGTCTCATGCGCAGACTGCGTCAGCTTCTCTTGATCACCACCCTCCTCTCTGGCTGCGACGGAGAGACCCCCGACAACCGGCCTCTCGGGCCCAGCGACCCGGCGGCCATGCTGTCGTGCATGGCGCCCGCCGCGGCGCCTCTGACGGCGGCGTCGACCCCCGAGGCTGCGTCGAGCGCGGTGATCGAGCTGCCGCACGAGGCGCTCGCGCCGGGCAACGCGTACCGCGTCACGCTCCCCGAGGAGGGGGCAGGGTACGCCGTCATCCGGGTCCACGAGATGCACAACGACGTGGCGCTCTTCGTGAGCGAGCGCGATCGGATCACGAACCTCGAGCCGGACGGGATCACGAGTGGCCTGCGCCACGCGGTCTGTCCGGACACCCTGATCGACGACAACCGGGTCCACGTCCACGAGCCGACGGACTACCGGATCACCTTCGCGGCGACCGGTCCGCGCGAGTTCACCCTGGTCGCCATCCTCGCGCAGGTCGGGCACCCGCCGGACGACGGCGGCGTGCACGCCCACGACGGTGGGCACGACGAGGACGGCGGCGTGCACGCCCACGACGGTGGGCACGACGAGGACGCGGGCGTAGATGCCGACGGTGGCGATCACGATCACGACGGCGGGCCCTGAGGTACCCGCTCTCGGCGCCGCCCTCCTCGTCGCGCTCGCCACGAGCCTCCCCGCGCCGGCCGACGCGTGCGCGACGTGCGGCACCGGCGACCCGACCCTCGCCGTGATCGGCGCCGAGCCTCCCGTCGAAGGGCGGGTGCGGCTCTTCGCGCAGCTCCGCCACCGCTGGGACACGCTCGGCGAGGGCGACGGGCGCGCCACGCTGCACGAGGGGCAGCTCGAGCTCGGCGCGTCGTGGGCCCCGCACGATCGCGTGGCGCTCGCGGTCAATCTCCCGATCGTGCTGCGGGACGCGAGCTGGCCGAACCTCGGCGGCGCCACGACGATCGGCCCCGGCGATCTCGACGTCCGCGCGCGGTTCGTGCTGCTGACCGACCGCGGCTTCGCCCCCGAGCACCTGCTCGGTCTCCACGCGGGCGTGAAGCTCCCGACCTCGCTCGATCAGGCGCGCCCCGACGGCTCGCTCCTCCCCGTCGAGGTGCAGACCGGGAGCGGCACCGTGGACCCGCTCCTCGGCCTCTTCTACGCGCACTTCGCGGACCCGTGGTCGGTGTTCGCGAGCGCGACCGTCGCGCTGCCGCTGGCCGGTCGCTACGAGGAGTCGCCGGGGCCCTCCCTGCGCGGCTCGCTCGCGCTGCAGCATCGCTTCGATCGGCACCTGACGCTCCGCGCGGGGGTGGACGCGCGCCTCGACGCGCCCGCCCTCGTGCGCGGGCGCACGGACCCGCGGAGCGATCACCTCGTGCTCTTCTTCTCGCCGGACCTCTTGTGGGCGCCTTGGTCCGACCTGGTGTTCGTGCTCGGCCTGCGGATCCCCGTCGCGCAGGCGTCGGAGCAGGCGCGCGAGGAGGGTTGGTACACCCAGCTCGGCGCGGTCGTGGACCTGTGAGGGTGCGACGACGTGCCGCATGGCCGCGAGCGGTCGCGCGCGTAGGTCCCACACGAATGTCCCGCCGCCTCGCCGTCCTCGGCGCGCTCTGTGCGGTCCTCTCGATCGCGCCGGCCGCGCTCCCCGCCTGTGTGCTCGAGCTCGACGAGGGCCTCTCGGTCGCGCTCGTCGCGCGGTTCGACGCGTCGACCGGCGCGAGCGCCGACGGCGCCATGGTCCGGCTCGACGAGGCGCGTCTGCACGTCGACCACGCGACCCTCGTCGCCTGCTCCGGCGCGGAGGCGCGCTGGTCGTTCGCGCCCTCGCGTGCGCTCGCGCACCATCCCTCCGCCGACCCGCTGAGCGCCGCGCACTCGCGCGTGATCGAGCTCGGCGCCCCGCCGGCCAGCCTCGGGGGGATGCGCCCCCCCCCTGGGCGGTACTGCGCGCTGCGAGTGGCGATCACGCCCGCGACCGAGATGGACGAGCACGCCCTGATCGCCCGCGGCGGCTGGGAGCGAGGCGGGGTCACGGGGCCGCTCGAGCTCCTCGCGCCTGGCCAGCGCGAGCTCGAGCTCCCGCTGGATCCGCCGCTCGCGCTCGACGCGGCGCGGACGGAGGCGACGATCGAGCTCGAGATCGATCTGCCGGCGGCGCTGGCGGAAGAGGCCGTGGTCGATCGCGATCCGGTCGACCTCGGCCTCGACGTGATGGTCGAGCTCGGCGCGGCGCTCGGCGCCCGCGTCTTGCCGTGAGCGCGCACCCGATCCATCGAGTCGACATGCGCGCCGCCCCGCACGAGCTCCCGGCGGTCGGCCTGCCCTGGCTGCGCCGCCTGCGCTGGCTCACCCTGGGCGCGCTCGCCCTCGCGGTCGTGATGCAGCCGGGCGAGGGCCCCCTCTGGCTCTCGGTCACGCTGCTCGGCGCGGCGGCCGCGTCCAACGTCGCGCTCTACGCGCTCGGCGTGCGCGCGGCCCGGCCGCCGATCGTGTTCGCGGTCATGGCGCTCGACGCGGCGCTCCTCACGGGGCTGCTCCAGGTGACCGGTGGCCCGATGAACCCCTTCACGGCGCTCTACTTCGTGCACGTCACGCTCGCGGCGGTGCTCCTCGATCGGCGCTGGGTGTGGCTCCTCCTCGCGATCTCGGCGGGCGGCTTCGCCGCCCTGTTCGTCGGCGCCGATCCGGACGCCCATCACCGGATGGACATGAGCGCGCACCTCCGCGGCATGTGGATCGCGTTCGCGGTGGCCGCGGGCCTGATCGCGTACTTCGTGTCGCGGCTCGCCGTCGAGCTCCGGCGCCGTGACGAGGAGCTCAACGCGGAGCGCGAGCGCGCGGCGCGGGGCCGTCGGGTGGCCGCGCTGACCGGGCTCGCGGCGGGCGCCGCGCACGAGCTCGGCACCCCGATCGGGAGCATCGTGCTGGCGGCCGGCGAGCTCGAGGCGATCCTCGAGGAGCGCGGGGCGGACCCCGACGTGATCGAGGACGTGCGGCTGATCCGGCGGGAGGCGCGGCGGTGTCGCGAGACCCTCGACGGGCTCGCGGTCGGCGCGGGCGAGCTCCCCGGCGAGTCGCTCTCGCCCGTGTCGCTCGCGCAGCTCAGCCAGGCCGCGCTCGCGCGCATCCGGCCCGAGGAGGCGGCGCGCGTCGCCGTGCGCGCGGACGACGCGTGCGTCGAGGTGCCGCCGACGGCGCTGGCGATCGCGCTCGCGAGCCTGCTCCGCAACGCGCTCGAGGTGGACGGCGGCGAGATCGCGCTCGACGCGAGCCTCGGCGACGCGGGGGTCACCTTCCGCGTCGACGATCACGGCCCCGGCGTCGAGCCCGAGATCCTCCAGCGGGTCGGCGAGCCGTTCAACACCGCCAAGGAGGGCGATGGCCTCGGGCTCGGGCTGTTCCTCGTGCACACGCTCGCGCAGCAGCTCGAGGGCCGCCTGGACATCCGCTCCACGCCGGGCGTCGGCACGTCCGTGCGCCTGGTCCTGCCCCCGCACCGCGCGGTGGCCGCGTGAGCGCGCCGGGCGACGCGCCGAGCGTCCTCGTCGTCGACGACGACGAGACGTTCCGCATGCGCCTCGCGCGCGCGTTCGAGCGCAGGGGCTGGGAGGTGCGCGCAGCGGCCGACGGCGAGACGGCGCTCGCGCTCGCGCGGCGCGAGAGCCCCGAGCACGCGGTCGTCGATCTGCGGATGCCCGGGATGGGCGGGCTCGCGCTCGTCTCGGAGCTCCTCGCCCTCGATCCCACGACGCGGGTCGTGGTCCTCACCGGCTACGGCAGCATCGCCACCGCGGTCGAGGCCGTGCGGCGTGGTGCGAAAGACTACTTGACGAAGCCCGCCGAGCTCGAGCAGATCCTCCGCGCGTTCGCGAAGGACGTCGGCGGCGCGGCGCCGGAGCCGCCCTCGGTGGTCCCCACGCTCGCGCGCGCCGAGTGGGAGCACATCCACCGCGTCCTCACCGAGTGCGACGGGAACGTCTCGCGCGCCGCGCGGCTCCTCGGGCTCCACCGCCGCTCGCTCCAGCGCAAGCTCGCGAAGTACCCCTCGGCGCGCTGAGCGCGCTCACTCGTCCGCGGCGCGGAAGAAGCGAACCACCACGGACTTCTTCCACTCGCCCTCGCCGGGCTCGACGAGGATCGCGCCGTCGTAGCGCGCGAGCGCCGCGGTCACGAGGCCCAGGCCGCGGCTCATCCGCCGCGCGTGGATGTCCTCGGTGCTCAGCTCCTCGGGCGAGGTGTCGCGCACGTGGATGCGCACCGTCTCCTCGCCGGTCGGCTCGATCTGCGTCTCGACGTCGAGGCCGATCCTGCGCGGCGGCTCCTCCGCGCCGACGGCGAGGATCGCGTTGCGCACCACGTTCTTGAGCACGAGCACGAGGTCGACGCGGAACACCTCGACCGCGGGCGCGGGCTCGGGCGAGCGGATCACCACCTCGTCGAGCGCGACCTGCCCGGCCGCGTACTCCCCGCGCACCGCGTCGACCACGTCGCGGAAGAGCGCGCCGTCCACCGAAGTGCGCACGAGACGTTGCGCAAAGGTCCCGAGCCGCGCGTCGAGCGCGCGCAGCGTCGCGTGCGCCCGGGCGAGCCGGGTCCGCGCGCGCGCGTCGGAGAGCCGCGTCTCGAGCTTCGCGATGGTCTCGATCGCGCGGCCCGCCTCGCGGAAGCTCCGATCCGATCGCCACAGATCGAGCTCGGGCCCGAGCGCGCGCTCGAAGGCCGCGAGGTGGCCGCGCCACGCATCGACGAGCGGCTCGCCGCCGTAGAGGCGCCCGCGCAGGAACTCGAGCTGTAGCTCGGACGCGGTCCCCGCGCCCAGCGCGTCGATCGCGCCTCCCACCGCGCCGATCCGGTGCTTGAGCAGCTCGTGCCGCAGGCTGCTCACGAGGTAGTGGATCGCCGGGTGCAGCTCGGGCCGCCGCGCGGCGAGCGCCTCGAGCGACTCACGGCGCCCGCGCGAGCGCACGATCAAGAGCCCGACGGCGCCGATCGCGAGCGCGAGCGCGGCGACCGCCACCCAGAGCGGCCACGTCGCCACGGCCTCCGGCGGAGGCAGCGTCTCGGCCGCACCGTCGGCGCCCTCGCCGGGCGGCGCGAAGAGGCGGGACGCGTCGGGATCGATCTCGGCGAGCTCCGCGCGCGCCTCCTCGACGCGCGGGTCGCTCGGCACGAGCGCGAGGAACTTCCGGTAGTACTCCGCGGCGCGGATGAAGAAGTGCGGGTTGTCGGGCGCGTCGCGGCCCTGATCGCGGAACGCGCGCGCGAGCGGGAGGTAGAGGACGGGGTCCATCGGCGCGATGCGCACCGCGCGCTCGAACGACTCGCGCGCGTCGGGGTCGCCGCTGCGCACGCGCTGGATCCCGCGGCGGTAGTGGGGCTCCGCCTCGTCGATGAGGCGATGCGCCTCGCGCCCCTCGGGCGTGGCCGGGTCGATCTCGCGCCACGCGCGGTACGCGGCGGGGTCGCGGTCGATGTGCCAGAGCGCGCGCGCGGCGGCCCAGCGCGCCGCGACCGCGAGGCCCGCGTCCGGGGCGTCGGTCTCGGCGCACGCAGAGAGCAGCGCCGTGGCGGCGAGCGCGAGCGTGGGGATCCGGGTCACCGAGCGCATGGACCCCCGCACGGTACCCCGTCCTGGGTCGTTGACCGCTCGCCCGCGTCCCCTTAGCTTCGAGCCCCCTGGGATGCGCCTTCTGGTCATCGACGACGAGCCGAAGATCGGGCTGACCTTGCGGCTCCTCCTCGAGGAGCACGACGTCACGGTGGCGACCTCGGGGAGCGAGGCCAAGGAGGAGCTCGAGCACGGCGCCTTCGACGCGGTCCTGTGCGACCTGATGCTCGACGACACGAGCGGGGTCGAGCTCGCGCGCTGGATCCGCGAGCGGCGCCCCGAGCTCGCCGAGCGCGTGGTCGTGATGACCGGCGGCGCGATCACCCCGGCGGACCGCGCGCTCTTGCGCTCGCTCCCCCCCGAGCGGTGCCTCGACAAGCCGTTCACCGCGGCGCAGGTCCGCGCCGCGCTGGCCGCCGTCCGCTCCAGCCCTAGCTCGAAGTGACGACGACGTCCGCCCGGCACCACGCCGTGCCGAGGTGTCCGTCGCGCACCACCACGAAGATCGGGTAGGTCCCCGGCTCCTCCGGCGCGGTCCACACCGTGTCGCGCTCGGGCCGCTGCGTGACCTCCGGCGCGAACGATCCCGCCGTCGAGAACCACGAGTAGTACGCGGACTCCTGGTTCTCGATGATCGCGCCGCCGAGATCGAACACCGGGTAGGTCTCGAGCCAGGGGTCCTCGAGCGGGTCGGGCGCGAGCGTGAGCTCGGTGCCCGCCACCACCGTCGCGAGCGCGCCGTCGTCCGCGACGCACGCGTGCGGATCCCCGCCGAAGCGGCGCGCGTGCACCACGAGCTCGCCGATCGTGAGGCGCGGCGCGGGCGGGTTGAGCGTCGCGCCCGAGCGCGTGGTGATCGCGAAGCGCTTGTACGCGCTCGCGAGGACGGCGCCGTCGGGCCCGGTGATCTCGACCCGCACGGCGAGCGGTACGCCGACCTCGGCGATCACCGTCGTGAGCGACGAGAGCACCGAGGGATCGACGCCCGGGATCATCGGATCGGGGATCGGCTCGTCGGGCGGGCTCATCGGGATCGACGCGATCACCGCGAGGAGCGCGTCCGCGGGGAGGCTCGCGCGTCCCGGCGCGCCGTCGGGCTCGAGCACGAGGGTGTCCTCGGGCGGGCACTCCTCCGAGAAGCCGGTGCCGCCGCCGAAGCCCGCCGCGTCGATGATCTGCGCGAGGCTGAGGCACACCGTCCAGCGGACCGACACGCCGTCCTGCGACGTGAGATCGGCGCCCGTCGCGTCGACGGCGAGGACCTCGAAGCGGACGTCCTCGCCGGGCAATGCCTCGGGCGGGTTCGCGCGCACGCCGAGGATGCGGGGGCCGAGGAGCAGGCTCGGCGGATCGAAATTCAGCTCGAGGCAGCCGCTCGCCGCGAGCGCGCACCCGAGCACCGCCGCCGTCGCGCGCCTCACTGGATCGACCCCCGGACGCCGATGGTGGGGAGGATCGGCAGGCCGGGCACCGCCGCGGTCTGCGAGTAGTCGTAGGAGTACAGCGTCCCCTCGTTGTTCGGCGCGTTGTAGACGTTCTGCACGTCGATGTAGACCGAGCCGCGCACGACGCCGCCGATGTCGAAGTCGCGGTCGATCCGGAGGTCGAGCCGGTGGAACGGCGGCAGCCTCTCGCCGCGCGGGAGGAACGTCGGATCGAACGCGTCCTCGTCGGCGTCGTAGGTCGTCGCGACGAGCGTGCTCGTCGGTCGGCCCGTCGAGAGCTGGAACGCCGCGCCGAAGCGCCAGCCGTCGATCGAGTAGCTCACCGCGAGGTTCAGCGTGTGGGTCTGATCGAAGGCGAACGGTCGCCACTCCTGTCCGTCGCGCTGCCGCTCGCTCCGGCTCAGCGTGTACGAGAGCCAGCCGTAGAGGCCCTCCTCGATCCGGCGCCGCACGAGGAGCTCGAGCCCATACGCGCGGCCCTGCTCGTCGGCGACGAAGAACTGCCGCCGCGGTCCGTCGGGCGTCTCGATGACCTGGTTGGTCTGGCGCGAGATGTCGAACATGTGGCTGTAGAAGAACGTGGAGTGGACCTCGACGCGCTCCGGGAACATCACCTCGGCGCCGAACGACGACTGCCACGCGCGGTTCGGCGGGAGCGTCGGCGTCCCGATGCGGCCCGTCTCGAAGGCGCTCGGCGGCTGGGTGAACAGCCCCGTCGCGGCCTTGAGGAGCAGCTCGGGCACCACCTGCCAGCGCACGACCGCGCGCGGATCCGGATAGACCTCGGAGACCTCGCCGTAGCGGAGGTAGTCGAAGCGGCCGGACACGCTGAGCTCGACGGGCCGGAAGCGGAACACTTGCTCGAGGTAGAGCGCGGCGAGCGCGCGCACGGACACCTGGTTCACCTCGGCCGCCGACGGCGTGAACAACGGCGCCGGGTAGCGCCCGAGCCCGTTCGGCACGAACGCGGTCGCGTCCACGTCGAAGACGATCGCGTTGATGTCGATCCCGAAGTTCGTCTCGATCTCGTCCGTCCACGGGACTTGCGTATCGACACGCAGCGCGAGGTAGGAGTTCGTCAGCGCGAAGCGCAGCCCGTCGGTCCCCGGCATCGCGTTCGTGAAGCTGGTGCCGTCGCGGCCGATCATCCCCGACACGCTGAGCCGCACGCGCTCGGGCAGGCGCATCTCGATGCGGCCGATGAGCCGCTGGAAGTCGTAGCCGAACGCGTTGCGCGTACCCTCGGAGGCGGTGCCGCCGCCGAAGCTCCCCGTCTGATCGAGCCGATCGTCGGAGCCGAAGAAGAAGAGGCTCAGGCTCAGCCGATCGTCGGGCCGGTAGTCCGCGCGGATCTGGTAGTCGGTGTACTCGAGGTGCAGCCCCTCGACCACGAGGGGGAGCAGGAGCTCGTAGTACGAGCGCCGGAACGCCGCCGCGACCGACCCTCGCCCCTCGTCGAAGGGCACCACGATCAGCGCCTCGGCGCGGAACAGATCGATCGACGCCTCGCCGCGGATCGACTCGGTGGGCGGCGGCGCGGTCTCGAGCGCGATGATCCCGGCGCTGTAGCGGCCCAGGCTCGCGGGGTAGCCGCCCGGATAGAAGTTCAGGCGCGAGACGAAGCGGTTCGAGATCACCGCGGGCCCCGCGCCGAGGTGGTAGAGGAGCGGGACGGGGAAGCCGTCGACGAAGAAGCCGGTGTTCTGGAAGCTCGCGCCGCGCACGAGGAAGAACCCGAGGCCGAACGGGCTGCGCACGACGCCGGGGAGCGTGGCCACCACGCGGAGCGGCTCGCCGAACGTGCCCGGCACCGTGGTGAGCTCCTCGGCCTGGAGCGTGATGCGCTCCGCCGCGCCGGCCTCGGGCCGCTCGACCTCGGCGACCACGCCGAGCTCCTCGGCCGCGTCGGTCTCGAACGCCGAGAGATCCTCCAGCGCCGGCGGCTCGACCGCGGGCTCGCTCTCCGCGGTCGCCGCAGGATCCTCGCCCGCGTCGGCCTCGTAGGGGTCCTCCGGCGGTGCCTCGGGCGGCGCGGGCGGCGTGATGCGATAGCGGAACCGCACGCGCGCGGGGATCGGCACGCCGTCGCGCGTCGCCGGCTCGAACCGCATCGCCTGCGCGGCCTCGAGCACGAGCGCGTCGACGTCCTCGCGGAGCGGCGTGGCGACGCTCACCTCCGAGACGGTGCCGTCCGGCAGGATGAGGAGCGTGAGCTCGACCGACGCGTCGTCGGGCAGCGGCTCCGCGCCCTCGGGGAGCGAGACCGGAGGCGCCTCGATCAGCCGCGGCGGTGTCAAGACGGGTTGCGAGGGAGGAGCGGGCGCTTCCGGACCCGGGGCGGGTCCCTCCTCCTGGGCGCGCGCGCTCGACGCGGCGAGCGCGCAAGCGAACAGCGCCCAGACGACCGGCCGACGCACGACCCCGCGTGGGTACCATGAAGCCCGGCGGCCTGCCATCGCCGGCGCGGCGGTGTATGAGGCGGAGCATGCGGTTCTGGGAGGACGCGACGGTCGCGCGCAAGCTCGGCCGGTTCACGTGGGTCGCGATCGTCGCGGCCTTCGTGATCGGGACGCGCTTCGCGCCGCGCGACGCGGACCTGCGCCTCGTCGTCCCCGTCGCGCTCGGGCTCGCGGTCGCGCTGATGAGCTTCCCCACCGCGCTCGGCCTCTACCACACGCGCGCGCAGGCCCACCTCCGCGCGTACCGGCTCGTGGCGCTCTCGCTCGTCGCCCGGATCCTGGCTACGGTGTGGGTGATTTGGCTTCTCCTTCCCTGACGCGCGCGGCGCTGGCGCTCGCGTCCTCGCTCCTCTTCCTCGGCTGCCCCACGGACCCCGACCTCTCCGACGGAGGTCGGGCGGAGGCGGGCGTCGACGCCGCGGCGCCGGACGCCGGCACGCCCGAGCGCCCCGACGGAGGCGCCGCGCCGGAGTGCCCGCTCGGGAGCTTCCGCTACGTCGAGGGCGCCGCCTGCGCGCCCGCGGATCCTTGTCGGGGCGAGGTCGCGTGCGCGGCGGCGAGCCGCGTCTGCGGCAACGACCGCGGCGCCGCGGTGTGCGGGCGCTGCCTCGACGGCTTCGTCGACGAGGGCGGCGCCTGCGTCGTGGACCCCGCGCTCGACGCATACGTGGGCCTCTTCCGCGTCGGCCGCGACTTCTTCTGGCGGTGGACCGGCGCGCGCTACGAGCGGGTCTACGTGCGCGGCGTGAACCTCGGCGGCTCGGTCCCCGGCACCGGCCCGAACGGCGGCGCGATCGGGCGGGAGCGCTACGACCGCTGGCTCGGGATCATGTCGGACGGCGGCGTGAACGCGATCCGCGTCTACTCGCTGCACCCGCCCGCGCTCTACGAGGCGCTCGACGCGCACAACCGCGCGCGCCCGGACCGACCGATCTTCCTCCTCCAGGGCGTGTGGCTCGCCGATCCCGAGGGAGCGCAGGATCTCCTCGACCAGAGCGAGGCGTTCGACGCGGCCATCGCGATGCACGTCGAGGCGCTCCACGGCGTACGCGCGCCATACGGGACCGACGTGAGCGCGTGGGTCCTCGGCTGGCTCGTCGGGCGCGAGGTGCTGGCCGGCGAGGTCCAGCGGACCGACGCGCGGCACCCCGAGCGCACCTCCTACGACGGCACCACGATGCGGCTCGCGGAAGGGACCCCTACGGAGGCGTGGGTGGTCGAGCGCCTCGACGGGCTCGTCGCGCTCGAGCAGGCCCGCTGGAGAGAGAGCCGTCCCGTCGCCTTCTCGAGCTGGATGGAGCTCGATCCGCTGGACCACCCGACCGAGCCCTCGGACACCGACAAGGACACGACGCAAATCGACTTGTCGAGGGTCGACGCCTTCGGCGCGCCCGCGGGCCACTTCGTGAGCTACCACGTGTACCCGTACTACCCGCTCTTCGTCAGCGAGGACCCGTACTATCGCGCGCTCGGTCCGGACGGATACCGCGGCGTGCTCTTGCGCCTGCGCGAGCACCATCGCGATCAGGCGCTGCTCGTGGCGGAGTACGGCGTGCCCTCGAGCTGGGGGCGGGCGCAGCGAAGCGGCTCGGGGATGCACCACGGCGGGCTGACCGAGCGCGAGCAGGGCGAGGCGCTCGCGCGGATGACGCGCGACCTCCGCGAGACCGGCTGCGCGGGCGGCGTCGCGTTCAAGTGGCAGGACGGCTGGTGGAAGCCCACGTGGATCACCGACGCGCGCACCTTCCCGCGCGAGCGCTACGCGCTCTGGCACGACCTCACGACGCCGCAGCAGAGCTACGGCCTGCTCGCCTTCGAGCCCGCGCCCTTCGCCTGGGAGCGCGCCGACGACGCCGCGGCGCTCCGCGCGGGCCCGATCGCCGCCGTCTCGATGGGCGCGGACGCGCGCGCGCTCCACGTGCGGATCGAGCTCCGCGATCCCGCGCCCGCCCGGCCGCGGCTCGTCGTCGGGATCGACACGTACCGCGACGACCTCGGCGACACGCGCCTCCCCGACGGGACCGTGACCGGGCAGAGGAGCGAGCTCGCGCTCGAGCTCGACGGAGCGACCGCGCGCCTGCGCGTGCTCGACGCGTACGACCTCTACGCGATCCGCGCGGTCCCCGCGGTCGCGACGTTCCAGTCGATCGCGCGCGACGGCGGCGCGTGGGCGCCGCTCCTCTGGCAGATGACCGTCGATCACGGGAGCGACGACGGCGCCTGGTCCTTCGAGGGAGAGGACTACGAGGTCGGCGCGCTCCGCGTGCGCGGCCCGGGCGACGCGCCGACGAGCCTCGACGCGGTCGTGATCGAGGAGCGCGCGATCGAGCTCACGCTGCCCTGGGTGTTGCTCCAGTACGCGGATCCCTCGACGCGTACGGTGGTGCACGACGACCCCGGGACGGCTGCGATCGAGGGTGAGGTCAGCGAGGGGATCCGCCTCGCGGTCTCGTACGACGGCGCGGTCGTGCAGACGCGGCGCGTCGCGTGGCCGACATGGGACGAGGCGCCGCCGACGACGGAGCGGCTCAAGGAGAGCGCGGCGCTCTTCTTCGAGGCGCTGGCGCCCTGATGCGCGGCCGCGCCCACGTCAATGAGTCGTGCGTTCATCCACACGTCCCGCCGTCGGTGCGGTGTGCCGCTGGACGATCACGCTCCTGGGTCCACGGGGGTGGTCGAGGCGCGCGCGACGGGAACCTGCACCGGGTCGCGTTGTCAGGACCCCGTTCCTCGTACGCGCGGTCCTCGCGCGGAAAGGTGGTGGTGACGTGATCGAGTTCTTCCGCGATGCCGGCTGGGGCATCTACCCGGTCCTCTTCTTCGGCCTCTTCTCCCTCGCGTTCTCGGCGCGCCACTCGGTGGCGCCGCACACGGGCATGCTGCCGCTGGTCATCGGCACCGGCATCGCCACGCTCTTGTGCGGGATGCTCGGCACCGTGACGGGCCTGCAGGTCTCGGTGCAGTACGTCGCCGAGGTCGCCGCCGATCAGCGCTGGCTCTTCCTCGTCGGCCTGCGCGAGGCGCTCAACAACATGGTCGCCGCGCTCGTGATCTGCGCGCTCTCGACGATGATGGCGACCGCGGGGAGCTACCGCGCCGCACGCGCGGCCCGCGCCACCGCAGCCTAGTCCGCCTCGGGCATGGGGACCCGGCCGCTCGGCAGCATGCGCACGCGCCCGCCGAGCGCGCCGGTGACCCGCCACTGGAAGCCGCCGTTCGGCGTGCGCGCCGGGCGGACCTGCGGGTTCACCTCGAGCAGCGCGAAGAGGCCCTCCATCCGCGGGCTCGACGTCTTGTACGCGTCCGCGAACTGGATGCGGAAGAGCATGTCGATCGTGCTGCGATCGAAGGGCTGCGCGAGGCGCAGCGAGCCCGTCCCCCACAGCTCCGCGTGCTCGCCCGCGGCGTGCAGCGTCTCGATCGTGCCGTTGCCGCGCTCGCTCTCGAAGCGGAACGTCAGCGTCCCGAGCTGCATGCGCTCGAGGGTCAGCCCCGCGCCGAGGCCCTCGATCTCGATCGGCGTCTCTCCGTCGGCGATGGCGAGGTCCTCGATCTCGAGCTCGATCGTGCCCTCGGTGTTCACCGCCTCGGTGCCGATCGTGAGATCGATCGTGCCGTCCATCGTCCCCGCGATCGGGATCCCGATCGCCGTCGCGAGCGGCGCGATCGAGGCGAGCCGCACGTTGTCGAGCGCCGCCACGAGGTGTGTGGTCTCGGCGCCCTGCGCGTAGCTGCCCTCGATCGAGCCGTTGCCCGCGAGCTCGGCGTCGTAGCTCACCTCGGTGGTGCCGCTCAGGAGCGCGAGGAGCGACACGCGCGCGGTGACGCGCGGGATCTCCATCACGACGGGATCCTCCGCGCCCTCGGGCACGCTCGAGACGCGCACGTTCTCGAGCTCGACGCCGGTCAGCCACGAGGGCTCGAGGCTCTCGATCTCGAGGTGCATCGTCCCACCGCGCTCCGCCTCCTGCACGATGAAGTCGCGCACGTGGTCGTACGGGAACGTCCAGTACGCGCCCGCCACGACCGAGAAGAGGAAGAAGGCCGGCGCGGCCACGCCGTAGAGGAGACCCGTCTTGACGCGCTCGTTCATGGTGCCGGCGGCCCCGCGCGGCCCGCGCCCGCTCCGCTCGCCGCGGGGACGCCGGCGTCGGCGCCGCCCTCGGCCGCGGGGCGATCGAACGCGAGCACGCCGATCTGGAAGTTGTAGCGGTCGCCCGTCTGGTGATGGTCGACGTGGATGCGCTCGATCGCGACCGGGTAGCGGCTGTTCTCGATCGCGGCGAGGAGGCGGATCGCGGGGCGCAGGCCGGTGCCCTGGAAGCGCGCGCGCGTGTG
>JAYRVK010000126.1:0-5063 GCA_041918555.1 Sandaracinaceae bacterium | reverse complement strand
GAGCCGGCGCGGGCCCGGAGGCCGTCCACCACGCCCTCGTAGAGGACGTCTCCGCCGGGGAAGGGCGTGAGCCGAGGGAGGATCCGATCCGCGAACGGGACCAGCTCCACCTCGATCGCCTCGATGCCGGTAGGCGAGAGGGATCCCTCCGCGAGGGTCGCGGGCTGCACGCTCGCGAGGCGCGCCACCCCGCCGGCCGGCGCGCTCGGCGGCGCGCAGTCGACGTGACGCGCGAACAGCCAGAACGTGACCGCCTCGGGCCGCGTCGCGGTGGCGGCGTGCGCGTGGAGGTGCGCGCCGACCTCGAGCGCGCGGCCGGGCGCCGCGCAGGTCCACTCGCCCTCGCCGACGAGGTCGCCGGGCCCGCCCGCGGGCACCTCGGTCGCTGGCCCCCAGCGGCCCGAGAGCGCCGCCAGCTCCACCCCGAGCCGCGCGCCGTGGCGTTCGAAGAGACCGCGCGAGAGCATCGGCAGGAGGCCGTCGAACCGCGGCCACTCGCGCGGGCCGGTCACCTCGAGGATGGACGGAGCGCTCGTGCCGACGCCCCACCACCACTGGGCCGTCGTCGACCGCGCGTTGCGCGCGCCGGACAGGCGCAGCTCGCGCCGGTGCGCCTCGCCGACGACCGCCGCCCGATCGTCGTCCAGGAGCCCCGTGGCCTCCCCGGACGCGACCAACCAGAAGTCGCCCGGGCTCGCGACCTCGGCGAGCGCGCGGCGGCGCTCGCCGCGCTCGACGATCATCCCCGCGACGAGCGGCTCCTCGACGACGTCGCCGGAGCGCGCCCGGACGTCGACCGCCGCGTCGCCGAACGACGGGGCCCCCTCGTAGGTCCACAGGGCGAGCGCGGGGACCGCGAGCACGATCCCGGAGGGCTCGACGCGGTACGCGTCGCCGACCGCGTCCGCGGGTACGTCGGCCGCGGCGAGCGGCGCGATCGTGAAGGTGGTGTCCGCGCCGAGCGCGCCGGGCGGCACGACGAGCGTGAAGATCCCGTCTGCGCTCGCGACCTCGCCGCCCTCGGCCGCGGACACGAGCACGCCGCTCGGTCCGCCGCCGTCACCGCCGCCGCCCCCCCCGTCGCACGCGGCGACCGCCGCGGAGACGACGCAGAACGCGAAGATCCGTCCGTCGCGCATCGCCGCAGGATGGAGCGGGCACCCCAGCCGGTCCAGCGCCTCCGTCCGTCTACTTCCTTTGCTCGATGCGGCCCATCGACGCTCGGTCGACCGGTCGCGGTATCCTCCCCGTCATGAGCAGCTACCACGAGGGCCAGCGGGCGCTCCAGGATCGGTTCGACGCGCGGCGGATCGCGGATCGCCTCGAGCAGGTCACGTACCGCGGCGCGCTGAACGAGCGCGACCGCGCCGTCGTCGAGGCCGCCGACATGTTCTTCCTCGCGACGGCGGACGCACAGGGCCACCCCGACTGCTCGTACAAGGGCGGCGATCCGGGCTTCGTGCGCGTGGTCTCCGACACCGAGCTCGCGTGGCCCGACTACGACGGGAACGGGCAGTTCCGATCGCTCGGCAACGTCGCGGTCCACCCGCCGGTCGCGCTCCTCTTCATCGACTGGGCGTCGCCCGCGCGCCTGAGGATCCACGGCCGCGCGCGGCTCGACTTCGACGACCCGTCCATCGCGCAGATCCCGGGAGCCCGCCTCCTCGTGCGGGTCCGTGTCGATCGCGTGTTCCCGAACTGCCCGCGCTACGTGCACACGATGGAGCGCGTGGCGCGGTCGCCGTACGTGCCGCGCGCGGGCGAGACACCGCCGGTGCCGGGCTGGAAGACGGACGAGCGCTTCGCGGACGCGCTCCCGCGGGACGACGATGAGTGAAGCGGTGCGCGAGTGGTTGCTCGAGCCCGCGACCGCGGATCTCGAGCCGACCGCGCTCCACGATGGCCTCGTCGCGCGGCTGGCGTCGGAGGGGCTCTCGCTGCACCGGGCCAGCGTGTGGATCCCCACCAAGCACCCGGAGCTGTGGGGCCACCAGCTGGTGTGGGAGCCCGGGCGCGGCGCCGCGGTGCTGCGGCGATCGCACGACGTGTCGACCACCGTCGACTACGTGGGCACCCCCGCCGAGGCGCTCCACCGGAGCGGGGCGCCGAGCCTGCGGTGCCGGCTCGATCGCGCGCTCGACCGCGGGCGGTTCGCGATGCTCGAGCAGCAAGCCGCGAGCGGCGCCACCGACTACCTCATCCTCTCGCTCGAGCCCGCGGGGAACCGCGGCACGTGGATCAGCTTCAGCTCCGCGGCCCCCGGCGGTTTTCACGAGGCGCAGGTCGCGCGGCTCGAGGGCCTCGCGGCGCTCCTCGCGCTCCACGTGCGGCTCGCGGCCTCGCGCTTCGCGACGCGCTCGCTCCTCGAGGTCTACCTGGGCGCCAACGCCTCGCGGCGCGTGCTCCGCGGCGAGTTCCGACGCGGGACGGGGACCGAGCTCGACGCGGCGCTCTGGTTCTGCGACATGCGCGGCTTCACCGCGCTCTCCGATCGGCTCCCCGCGCGCACCGTGGTGAGCCTGCTCGACCGCTACTTCGAGCACGTCGCGGCGCCGATCGAGGAGCACGGAGGCGAGATCCTCAAGCTCATCGGGGACGCGGCGCTCGCGGTGTTCCCGATCGGCCAGGACGGACCCCGCCCGGCCTGCGAGCGCGCGCTGGCCGCGGCGGAGGCGGTGCTCACGAGCGTCTCCGCGTGGTCGGCCGAGGCGGAGGAGCCGGTCGCGCTCGGAGTGGCGCTCCACGTGGGCCGGGTCATGTACGGGAACGTCGGCGGGCGCGCGCGGCTGGACTTCACGGTGATCGGCGCATCTGTCAACGAAGTTTGCCGTATCGAAGCGATGTGCAAGACGCTGGGCGAGCCGCTGCTCATGACCGCGGCCTTCGCCGCGGCGCTCGGACGCGAGGGACTGGACTCGCTCGGAGACCACACGCTCCGCGGGGTGTCGCAGCCGCAGGAGATCCTCACGACCCGCCGCTGACGCGGGACCTTGCCGGCCGCCGCCGCGCGATGCGATCGTGAGCGGCGAGGGAGGGCGCGATGCGACGCTGGATGTGCCTGGTCTTGCTCGTCGGCTGCGGTGGACCGGGGGGCACCGACGCCGGCGCCCGCGACGGGGGGGGGCTCGACGCGGCCGCGAGCGACGCGGGGATGGTGACGAGCGACGCGAGCGCGACGGACGCAGGCGCGACCGATGCGGGCACGACGGACGCAGGCGCGACCGACGCGGGCGCGACCGATGGAGGCTCGCCCTGCCCGATCGAGGGCTCCTTCGTGCTCGACGCCATCGTCTGCGACGGGATGGACATCACCGCCGAGTTCCAGCGGATCGTGACCTCGAGCACGATGACGATGACCGCGACGCCGACCGGCTGCGAGGCGCGCGTGACGAACGAGAGCGCGAGCTGCCGCGAGTCGGCGACGCAGCGCGCGACCGTCGGGAGCGACGGCGTGTGGACGTTCACGAGCGACGGCATCGACGAGTGCACTCCCTCGGCCTGCGCGTTCGGCGGGATGGACGCCCCGTGCGCGCTCGGAGATCGCGCGGGGACCTGGATGGAGCTCGTCGTCCTGACGGCCGACACGCTGAGCGGCACGCGCACCGACGGCATGGGGATCTGTGCCGGCTTCGGGCTCTCGCCCACCGAGGTGCGCTGGCGGCGCGGTCCCTGACACGGTTGAGGCGGCGGGCCCTCGTGGAGTAGCGTCGCCCCATGCCGGTCTTCACGTGCGCCCGCGGCTGCCCGCGGCTCATCTCCGTGTCCGCGATCCCCGGGGGCAGCCCCGTCGCGCTGGCCGATCCCGAGGGATACGCGGTCAGCTACCTCGAGTGCAGCGGCTGCCACGACAAGACCTGCGATCGCTGCGCACAGAAGAGCCCGCCGATGCAGGGCGGCGGCCCGTGCCCCAAGTGCGGCAAGGCGCTCGCGTGGGCGGGGGTGCCGCAGAAGTCGGGCGGTGCCTTCGCGCCGATGGCGCCGGCCGCCCCCGCGGCCCCCGCCGGAGGCGCGGGGCCGGCCCCGGGCGGGAAGATCAACTTGGTCGAGAGCCTCATCGGGCTCGGCCGCTCGATCGACGCCGACCTGGCGGCGCGCAACGGTGAGCGCGCGAACGCCACCGCCGTCCTCGCGTACACCCTGATGGGCACCCTCGGGCCGAGCGCGACGATGCAGGACCTGCCGCCGCTCTTGCGCTTCGGCGAGCAGTTCTTCCGCTGGGAGATGTACGGCGCGGGCGCGCACTACTACCGAGCGCTCTACCAGCGCTGCAAGAGCTTGGGCCTCGAGCAGGCCGAGGCAGGCAACGTCGCGATCACCCTCGCGGGCGCGTTCGACTACCTGAACGGTGGGATGGACGACAAGCCGCAGGTGGTGTCGGCGGTGGTGTCGATGACCAAGGCACAATACGGCCCGCAACATCCGTTGACACAGAAGGTCGAGCAGCGCGCCGCGTCCCGCGGCGTGCAGGGGAGCGCGCCGATCGGGGGCGCATTCGGCGCGCCGCAGTGGAACATGACCCCGGCCGCGCCGCCGCCCGCGCCGGCGCCGACGCGGCAGCAGGCCGACGAGGATCTCTCGCTCTGGATCACGCTCGCGTTCCTGCGCATGGCGACGTCGGACGGCTCCGTCGACAACCGCGAGTACCTGGTGTTCAAGCAGACGATTCAGCAATTCAAGTTGCCGGACCTCTGGGATCGCTACGGCACCGAGAACCTGATGAAGCTGCTCCAGCAGGGCAAGCTCCAGACGTTGAGCGTCGGGCTGTCGGGCCTCCCCCTCGACACCAAGCGGACCCTCGGCGAGATCCTCAAGAAGCTCATGCTCGCGGACGGGAAGATCGAGCACGGCGAGCTCGTCGCGATCAACGAGATCGTCGGCTGGCTCGGGATGACGCTGGGCGACATCGGGATCCGGCTCGAGCGCGCGTAGTGCTCGAGCTGCTCCGCGTCGCGACCGGGGTGCGGGCGGGAGCCCGGGGGGGCGGCCAGGACGTGGCGCTCGCCAGCGCGCCGATCCTCGCGGTGGTGGACGGAGTCGGGGAGGGGGGCGGGGCCGCCGCGTTG
>JAYRVK010000125.1:0-9207 GCA_041918555.1 Sandaracinaceae bacterium | reverse complement strand
TCGGGGCCGGGCCGGCGGTGCGTGTAGAGGCCCATCCCGCGCGCCATCTCGCACACCCAGCGCGTGCAGGCGGCGCGCGTGGCCGCGTCCTGCGCCGCGTAGACGCGCATCACGCGCGGGAGCTCGCGGGCGAGGCGCAGCTCCGCGTCGTCGCCCCCGATCGCGGCGAACGCCGCCGCGAAGGGCGCCGGGTCGGCGTCCTCCTCGAGCACCGCGCAGAGCCGCGCGAAGAGCGCGTCCTTGTCGGCGGCGCCGACCGCGACGTGATCCTCGACGGTGTCGGCGATCCGGCAGAGCAGGTAGCCCAGCGTCACCGCGACCTCGAGCTTGGGCGGCAGGAGCTCGATCGGCCGCGCGAACGTGCGCGACACCTCGCCGAGGCTCGCCTTGCAGTAGGCCCAGTCCGCCGCGAGCGTCGCGTCGATCGGCGAGGCCCGATCGCCCGGTCGCGCGGCTCGGCGCGCGCGCCGCCGCGGGCGCTCGGCGCGGCGCGCCTCGCACGCCGCGAGCCCCTCCACGATCTCCCGCGTCACGCGCCAGTCGTCGTGCGGGTGGCCCGCGAGCACGCGCGCGGCCTGGGTGATCGCCTCGCTCGAGCCGACCCCCGCCGCGGCGAGCGCGCGCAGCGCCCGCGCGGTCTCGACCGGCTGACCGGTCGCGTCGAGCGCGTCGAGCAGCCAGCGCACCGCGCGGCGCGGCGCGGGATCGCCCGGGTGCACGCCCGCCGCGATCAGCGCCTCGAGCGCCCACGCGGTGCGCGAGACGTCGCCGGAGCTCCCGTCGGGCTGCACGACCTCGAGCACCCACGCGCTCGCGCGCGCCAGCGCCCGATCGAGGTCCGCGTCGCTCGCGTCGCCGCCGCGGCGCGCCACCGCGTCGAGCGCGCGGCACGCGAGCGCGGTGAGCTCGAGCTCGGCCGCCGCGTCGGGCATCGCCGCGACCTCGCGCGTGCGGGCGAACCCACCCGCCGCGGTCTGGCAGTCGAGGAGCGCGCGCACGCCCTCGGCGTGGCCCGCGATCGGCACCTCGTCCCACGGCGCCCCGTCGAGCAGCACGAGGTGCAGCTCCGCGAGGTGGCGGCACGCGGGCTCGGCGGCGAGCAGGCGCGGGAAGCCCTCCACCGCGAGGCGGCGGCGACCGAGCGTCATCCGCGCGGCCATCCCGACGCGCATCGGCGCCGCCACGATCGCGCGCATGCAGCCGAGCGCGGGCCCGGCCAGCGCGGCGTCGGGCACCTCCCCGAAGCGCGCCGCGATCCGCTCGAGCTCGTAGAGGAGCGCCGCCGAGCCCTCCTCGATGGCGGCGCCGAGCGAGACCTCCGCGCGCTCGGCCCGCTCCGCCGGCGCCTCGGGCGCGACGACCGGCGCGGCCGTCGGGGTGAGCCCCGCGAGCTGCGGGATCGGGTGCGTCGTCGAGCTCCTCGCGCGCACCGCCGCGTCGAGGCGCGGCGGCACGACGAGCGCGGCCGGCCACTGCATCCACTCGCCGAAGCCCGCGAGCGAGGTCAGGCCGCGCTCGCCGCGGGCGGCGCCGCCGACCGCCTGCGCCGCGATCTTGAGGAACGCGGAGCCGAAGCTGCGGCGGCGCGGGTCCGCGCCCGCGAGGATGTCCATCGTGCGGCGCCGCTCGCGTGGCTCGGCGCGCAGCGTGCGGAACATCGCGCGCCGGATCGCGGTCGCGCTCGGGTCGTCGCGGCGGAAGCAGTGGTAGAGCGCGTTCGAGAGGAGCTCGGGCACGTAGCTCCGGCGCGCCTCCGCGTACGCGCGCAGATCCTCGGCCTCGGCGGACGCGCGCGCGTCGAGGAACCCGAGGGTCATCCCCATCGCGGTCATCGGGTGCACGTGCCCGACCGCGTCGCCGACGAGCCACGCGTCGCCCTCGCCGAACGTGGTCCGCGGGCGGAAGCGGTTGATCGCCCAGCCGCTCGGGCCGCGCTCGAGCGCCGCGCGCAGCGCGGGGCGCAGGGCCTCCGGCAGCACGGGCGCGAAGCCGTCCCACAGCGCCTCGAGCGAGCGCGCGCGCGGGCCCAGCGCGATCGGCACGTCGAGGCAGCCGCGGATCAGGCCGTCGCCGATCCGGTAGAAGAGCGCGGGGCCGGGCCCGCCGAGGACGAGGTGCCCGAAGCCCTCGAAGGGCAGCGCCACGTCGCGGAGCTCGACCGCCGCCATGTACGACAGCGGCGCGCTCTCGCCCTCGTGCTCGCGCAGGCTCTTGCGCACCATCGAGCGGCGGCCGTCGGCGCCGAGGATCCGGCCGGCGCGCACCTCGCGCGCGGTCGCGCTCGCGCGGTCCTCGACGCGCAGCGTCCCGTCGGCGAGGCGCGCCGCGCGCGCGCCGAACGCGAGCTCGATCCCGTCCGTGTCGCGCGCGACCTCGCGCAGCGCCTCGACGATCGCGTGGTGCTCCGCGCTCAGCGCGACGCCGCTCCCGTACGGCATCTCGATCGGCGCGCTCCCGTCGTCGGGGAAGATCACGAACCCATAACCGGCGCGCGCGCGCGCGCGCTCGAGGCGTCCGATGCGGAGCGAGTCGAGCACCTCGACGCCGGTCGGGTGGAGCCACTCGCCCGCGAAGCGCGTCGCCGCGCGCGGATCCGCCTCGAGGAGGAGCACCGAGGCGCCGCGCCGCGCGTGCGCGATCGCGGCCGCGCACCCCGTGGGCCCGCCGCCCACCACCACCACGTCGTACGTGCTTCGTTCCATGCTGACTCTCGCTCTCGTTCAGTAGAGGAAGGGGATCATCCGGAAGCGGGCGCGCCGGCAGTAGCGCTCCCAGAGCTCGCCGTACTTGGCGCGGCACCGCCTGTCGTCGCGCCACGCGCGGTGGACCAACAGACAGATGAGCCAGGTCGGCAGCAGGTACGGCACGATCGACGAGCTGCCCGCGAGCAGAGTGAACGACCAGTACAGGAGGATCTCGCCCGTATAGTTGAGCTTGCGGCCGATCCCCCAGAACCCGCTGACGAGGATCTTCCCGTCGAGGGTCTCGGCGGGCTTGCCCCAGATCTTCACGGTCCTGTCCTGCTTGAACTCGTGCTTCTGCTGGTTCGCGCCGCGGAAGATCCAGAGGCCGCAGCAGAACATGAGGATGAGGCCCGCGGCCATCCACGCGGGGATGGGCGCGGTGTGATCGACGAGGTACCAGCCGACGATCGAGTACGCGAACGGCACGAACGCGTAGTCACCCCACACGAGCATGAAGCCGAACTTCTCCTCCACGATGTCCCACGTGTGGAGCATCCCGTACTCGAACTGGAAGTAGTTGAAGACGTAGATGAACGTGAAGGCCTGGTAGAGGAGCATCTGCGTCGTCAGGTGGCCGAGCTCTTGCCATTGAACGACGGCGAAGGACGCGTTGAGGATCGCGAGGCCGATCAGAGAAGGCCGGTAGCTGAACATCTTGACGTCGACGCCGAGCCAGCGCGGGTTCAGCTCGACGCCGTACCAGAGGTCCTTGACGAGGCCCGTGAGGCCGCGCGTGCGCGCGCCGGTCGGCGAGAGGTAGAGCGCGACGGTGAGCGCGACGCTCAGCAGGTTGGCCGCGACGAAGAGGCCGAAGAAGTGCTCGTGCACGAGCGCGAGGTCGACCACGCCGAGCCACGTCCCGCCCGCGAGGAGCAGGGCGGTGAGGAGGAAGAGCGCGAGGCCGTTGAGCCGGTAGGTGAGGCGCGAGCCGTCGGCGAGCTTCGCGCCCCTCATGTCCGTGCCCGGCACGACGCGCGAGCCGACGAAGAGGAACAGCACGAAGCCGGTCGCGAGCGCGAGGCCGTAGAGCAGGGTCATCGGGTCGGTGATCGGTCGAGGCATGGGGGCGATCTCTCAGCCGGCGAGCGGGCGCGCGAGCGGCGGCACCTCGCCCGCGCGCTCGGCGGCGCGGCGCGCGAAGAGGCCCAGGGCCCACGCCGGGAAGTAGCTGCGGTAGAGCCGGTACTCGAGGAGCGCGGTGTGGAAGAAGATCCCCTCGGGGTCCTGCTTGGGCCACGTCCCGTCGGGGCGCTGCGCCCGCGCGAGGAAGCGCGCGGCGCGCTCGATCGCGTCGAAGTCCGGGTCGCGCGCCTCGATCAGGGTGGTGAGCGCCCACGCGGTCTGGACGACCTGGCCCTCCGCGTGCTCGACGTAGCGGCCCTCGATCACCGAGTCGGCGTGCTCGCCCCAGCCGCCGTCGGGGCGCTGGCGCTCGAGGAGCCACCCGCACGCGCGCCGGATCCGCGGGTCGACGGCGGGCGCCCCCGCGGCGAGGAGCCCGCGCACGCCGAACATCGTCCCGTAGACGAAGTGGACGCCCCAGTTGCCCTCGAACGATCCGTCCGACCGCTGCGCGGCCGAGAGCAGGGCGGCGGCGCGCTCGATCGAGGCGTCGATCGCCTCGCGGTGCGCGCCAGGGTGGTGGCGCCGGAACGCCGCGAGCGCGGTCACGCACGACGCGGTGCACTCGACGTAGGAGCGCTCGGTCATGCACGCGCCGAACATCTCGGACGGGTTGAGCCAGTCGATGTCGACGCCGTCGACGCGCCGCGCCTCGTAGGAGCCGAAGCCGCCGTCGGCGTTCTGGCACCGCAAGACGAATTGCGCGGCCGAGACCATCGACGCGTCGGAGACCGCGGCGACCGGCGACTCGAGCCGCGCGAGCATCGCCTCCGCCGTGCAGTCGCTGACCGGCCAGCCGTGCCAGACCCCGGCGAAGCAGAAGCCGCCGCTCGGATCGATGCGATCGTGGCGCGCTTCCTCACCGGTCCCGCGCTCGATCTGCTGGGTCGCGAGGAACGCATCGACCGCGCGGAGCGGCGCGTCGACGTCGGTGAACGGCGCCACCGCGCTCAACGCCTGCGCCGCGAAGGCGCTGTCCCACGTCGCGCTGCGCGCGCCGCACACGCGCGCGCCCTCCGCCTCGTCCTCCCAGATCCAGCCCTCGAAGGCCTCGAGGCCCTTCGCGAGATCGGGGTCGTCCGGGTCGGCGATCCACAGCGCGAGCAGGCCGAGGAGCCCGCTCACCGGGGAGATGCACGTGTACGAGGTCGAGCGCAGCTCGTAGCGGATCCGCTCGCGCAGCTCGGCGAGCAGCGGCTCGCGGGCCTCGCGCGTGCGCGTGCGATCGAGGGCGACGAGCGCGCGGTACGCCGCGCGCAGCGGGGAGCTCGGCGCCTCGTGCACGTCGCCCGCGCGCAGCGACTCGCGCGCGGCGGCCCAGTCGATCTCCGCGTAGGGCGCGACGAACAGCTCGTCGCGCAGGCAGCGGATCGTCGCGTCGAGCGGCGCGGTCGGCTTGGCGCCGTAGAGGGACGCCATGCCCATGTAGATCAGGCGCGTGTGGCAGTAGTAGCGGGACGGATGGATCGGGAGCCACCGCGGCGCGGCCCAGAGCTCGGGCACCACGGGGTTGACCCCCTCCCACTCGTACAGCCCGACGAGCGCGAGCCAGAGCTTGCCCCAGCTCGGGATGCCGACCAGGCCGCCCTCCGCCCGCAAGAAGGCTTTCGCGTCGCGGACGAGCGGATCGTCCTTGTCGACGCCGAGGAGGCGCGCCGCGACGTACACCAGCGCGGTCACGAAGAGGTAGGGCTCGCCCGCAGGGGCCAGGCCCCACGCGCCGCCCGGCCGCCGCGTCGCCTCGAAGTGGCGCAGCACCAGGCGCGCGCGCGCGGGCGCGATCGGCCGGCCCATCACGTGGCTCGCCAGCACGTACTGCGCGGCGAGCATCGGGCACCACACGACCTCGCCCTCGAAGGAGCCGTCCTCGGCCTGCTCGCGCACGAGCGCCGCCGCGCCGCGCGCGAGCGCGTCGGCGATCGACGGGCCCTCGGCCGCGCGCTTCGGGAGCCCCACGACCTCGGCCTCCTCGCCGTGCCGGAGCGCGCCGCCGAAGCGGGTCGCGCCGCGCGCCTCGAGCCGCTCCGCGAGCGCGTCGGGCAACAGCTCCGTCCAGCCGAGGCTGCCCCCGACCATCCAGCCGATCCGCGCGAGCATCGCGGTCCCCACGCGGTGCGACTCGCGCGGCCGCTCCGGCATGCGCCGCGCGACGGCCGCCGCGCCCGAGAGCATCACGCGCACGCACGAGCCCGAGAGCCGGAGCGCGCCGCCGTCGTCGCCCGCGAGGTAGCCCATGCTCCGCAGCCGCTCGCCCGGGTCCTCGCGCCACGTGCGGTACGTCGCGCGCCGGAGCGCCACCGTCTCGGGCGCGTCGTCGGTCATCAGCTCGGCGAGCCCGATCGCGATCGCCTCGGGGATCCGCGCGCGCCCGCGCGAGGCGCGCCGGTACGCGCCGAGCGAGCGCGCCTCCGCGTACGCGATCGCGTCCCCGATCGCGAGGGTCGGCCCCGCCGCGGTCAGCGGGTGCAGGCTCCCCACGGCGTCGCCGACGCGCGCGAGCCCGTCCTTCACGACGTCGCCGCGCGGCTGGATGCGGCCCTGACTCCACGTCGGCGCGCCGCGGCGCAGCGCGATCGCGAGCGCGTCCGCGAGCTCCGCCGGCAGCGCGGGGCCATACGCCTCGAGGAGCGCGGCGCCGCCCTCGCGCGGCATCCGCGCGCCGAGCGGGACGTCGAGCGCGAGCCGCACCACCGACGGGCCCACGCGGTACGCCATCGCCGGGCCCGGCCCGCCGACGAACAGGTGCCGGTAGCCCTCGAACGGGAGGCGCGCGCCCACGAGCTCGAGGCTCGCGATCCGGTGGGTCGGCGCTCGCCGCGCCGCGCCGAAGCTCCACGCGCCCTCGCCGCGCGGCGCGGCGTGGGTCGACGCGCCGCCCGCGAGCACCACGGCCGCGGTGCTCGCCGAGCGCGAGCGGCCGCGCTCGTCCCACGCGATCGTGTGCCGCGTCGCGCGGGTCGCGCGCGCGGGCATCACGAGATCGATCCCTTCGCGCGCGGCGCAGTGCGCGCGCAGCGTCTCGACGAGGAGCCCGCGCGGCGCGGAGAAGCCGAAGCGGCCCGCGCGGTACGGCAGCGCGATCGGCGCGGAGCCGTCCTCGGTGAAGACCACGAAGCCCTTGCCCGTCGGGTAGCCGACGGGCGGCACCAGATCGACGCCGAGCCGCTCGAGCGCGTCCATCGCGGGCGGGTGCAGCCACTCGCCGCCGGTCTCGGTCGCCGCCGCGTGCGGCTCGACCTCGAGCACGAGGACCCGCGCGCCGCGCGCGTGGCACGCGAGCGCGGTCGTGCACCCCGCGATCGACGCGCCGACGACGGTGACGTCGTAGGCGGCCATCACATCGCCGCCATCAGCCGCGCGGTCGCGGTGCGGACCGCGGGCTGCTCGCCGAGCGCGACCATGAGGTCGAGCCCGCCACTCTTCACGAGGCGCCGGAACACGCCGCCGCCCCAGAACGAGAGCTGGAACGCCTTCTTGCACTCGCGCTCGTAGACGCGGAAGGCGTCTTGCTCGCTGCGCCGGCCGCTCAGGATCGCCGACGCCGCCTCGGCGCCCAGCATCCCTGAGCGCATCCCCTGGTAGATCCCCTCGGCGGTCGCGGGGTGCGTCATCAGGCCCGACTCGCCGATCGCGATGCGTCCGGGCGCGGCGAGCTTCTCGATCGCGTAGCTCCACACGATCGGGTGGCCGCGCCAGCCGCCGACCTGCGTCGCACCGGCGAGCTGCTTCGCGTAGTGCGTGTCGAGGAACGCGCGGAAGAGCTCGCGCGCGTTCTTCTTCCCGCCCGGCGGATCCTCGTAGGTGATCCCGATGTTCACGCGGGTCTCCGACTCGGGGAAGAGCCAGCCGTAGTAGGGCTCGATGCTCCGGTCGAAGATCATCTCGACGTGGTGCGGGCGGAACTCCGCGTGGTCCCACCAGCCCATGATCGCCTGGATGGTCCGGCGCGGCCGGAGCTCGGGGAGGCCGACGCGGCAGTGGCTCCCGCCCGCGACGAGCGTGAGCCCGGCGCGCACCTCGGCGCCGCTCCGGCTGCGGAAGCCGACCATGCGATCGCCCTCGACGATCGCGTCGGTCGCGTCGAAATCGGGCACGAACTCGGTGCCCGCGGCGAGCGCGCGTCTCAAGAGCACGTGGTCGAGGATCCGCCGGTGGCAGACCACGGCCTCGGCCTTCTCGCCGCCCGACTGCCAGCTCTCGCGCCCGCCCGGAGTCACGAGGCGCAGCCCGCGGATCGGGTAGCTGTGCGCCTCGACCTCGTCCCACACCCCGAGCTCCTCGAGCACCGTGATGCCCTTGGGGGAGATGCCGCTCCCGCACGTCTTGTCGCGCGGGAAGTCGTGGCGATCGACGAGGACCACGCGGCCCACGCCGAGCGCGCCGAGGTGCGCGGCCGCCGCGGTGCCCGCGGGGCCCGCGCCGAGGATCGCGACGTCTGCTTCGTACCGTTTCATGTCGTTGCCTCAGTGGATGACGCCGGCCGCGCGCGGGCGCGGGCGGGGCGTCGCCTCGAGGAGCGGGGGCTCCGTCGTGCCGACGCGCGCCGGGGCGAGCCCGCGGCGCGCCAGATCCGAATACGCCTCGTGCACCGCGCGGCGGACGTCGGCGCCCTGGCGGGCCACCGCGGGCGGCGCGCTCGCGGGCCGCGCGAATCGACCGAGGATCGCGCGGAGCAGCCGGCGAGGCCGCGGCCGGCCGGTCACCTCCTCGAAGAGCGCCAGCAGCGCGTCGGCGTCGAGGACCGCCGCGGGGGCCACCACCACCTCACCACGGCCTGCGTGCGAGAGCGCGCCGAGCACGGCGTCGACGAGCTCCGCGGTCCCGCACAGCGCGGCGCGCTCGAACGGGAGCGAGCGCAACCTACCTTGCGAATGCTCGATCAATGCGCGGCCGAGGGGGGAGGGCGCGTGGTCGTGCGGGCCGATGAGCGCCGGCGCGCGCACGAGCACCGCGTCGACGTCCGCGTCGCGCACCATCGCGTCGAGGGCGGGCGGCGCGCCGTCGGGCGCCACGACGACGACCCGATCCAGCGCCGCGCGCGCCGCGTCGGCGAGGGCGCGCGCCGCGCTCGCTGGCTCGGCGTCGCACACGATCGCGTAGCGGCAGTGCTCGAGGCTCGCGCGCGCCTCGACCGCGAGCCCGCGGACCGAGGGCCCGCGCGCGTCGGCCACGCACACCGTCAGCGCGTCCTCCGCGACGAGGCGGCGCACGAGGCTCGCCCCGAGGATCCCGTCCGCGCCGAGCACGGCGATCCGCCCCTCGAGCGGGTACGCGCAGGCGCCTCCGCGCGCGAGCTTAAGGCGCGGCGCGGGCGGCGCCGCGCTCGGCGGCGAGGGCGGGG
>JAYRVK010000124.1:0-3770 GCA_041918555.1 Sandaracinaceae bacterium | reverse complement strand
CGTCGGCCGCGACCTCGAGGGCGCTCAGGGCAGGAGCTGCTTCGCGCGCAGGTAGCCCTCGTCGACCATCGCCGCCATGCGCGCGGGGTCGAACTCGAGCGGGTCGGCGGCGAGGGTCGCGGCCGGACGGAAGGCCGTGACGGCGACGCCGCGCTCGAGCGCGAGCGCGATCGTGTCGTCGGTGATCTGGTCGGCCATCAGCAGCACCGCGCGGCGCAGCGTGTAGTTGAAGACGTCGGTCCCGGGCGCGTTGGGGAAGCGGCGCGCGATCGGCGCGCGGTCCGCGTCCGCGGCGCTCGTCGCGCACGCGTAGATCGTGGTCGCGCCGAGGTCGACCGCGCGCTGCAAGGGCAGCATCTGCCGGATGCCGCCGTCGAGGTAGTCGTGGCCGTCGATCGCGATCGTCGGCATCAGCGCGGGCTGGCAGCTCGACGCGAGCACGAACTTCTTGAGGCGCTCGAGGGGCTGCGCCTCGTCGGCGTACTCGACGCGGCCCGTCTGGAGGTTGGTCGCCGCGATCTGGAGCTTCACCCCGCGGCTCGCGATGCGCTGGCGCCGCGCCTCCGTGAGGTAGGTGTCGATGAGGCCCCGGAGCGGATCGACGCTGTTGGTGTAGCCATGGAGCACGACGTTCAGGTCGCCGATGAAGCTGCGGTGCAGGACGTCGCGCGTCGACACGTTGGTGTAGAGGTCGCTGAGGAGCGCGATCTCCCCGCTCGCGACGAGCACCGCGGCGATGGCGCCCGTCGAGGTGCCCGTGACGATGTCCGGGCGGATCCCCTTGTCGACGAGCAGCCAGCGCGCGCAGCCGACGCTGAACGCGCCGAGCGAGCCTCCGCCTCCGAGCACGATCGCGATCGTCATCGGCCTAGTGCCCTCCCGATCCGCCCGCGCGGACCTCGCACGCGGCGCGCGCGAACGCGCCGACGACCCCCCGCGCGTCGCACACGTCCTCGGCCTGGCCCGCGCAGTCCCGATCCGCCGGCGCGAAGTCGGCGTGCGCGCTCGCGAGCGCGGCGTCGAGCGAGCCGTCGATGTCGGTGAAGAGCGCAGGATGATCCGGCGCGGGCAGCGCGACGAGGGCGGCGCGCACGCTCGCGAGCGCGCAGGCCCCGCCCGGCGGCGTCGCGGCGCACGCCTCCTGGCGCGCCGCGGTGAGATCCGCGAAGGCCTCGAGCTCCGCGGCCGACGCCGAGCGCAGGCTCGCGCGCGCCGGCACGACGACGAGGCCCTCGACGGTGGCGACGTACGCGGGCGTCGGGCTCGGGAGGGCGGGCGCCGGGCAGCTCAGCTCCGGACCCCCGCACCCGAGGAGGAGCAAGCCGACGAGCCCCGCGCGAATCGTCCGCACGAGGCTCCCTACCATGCCCCCCCGGCCATGGGGACGCGATGTTGACAGTTGACTCTCGCACGGGCCGGAGAGGCCCATTTTCTCCGGCCCGGCCATGGGGACGCGATGTTGACAATTGACTCTCGCGCAGCGCAGCAACGTCCACTGTCAACATCGCGTCCCCATGGGGGGCCTGCGACCATCGAGATCGCTGGACAATCTGGGCCTTCGGGCGCGGCCGCGAAGTCAACTGTCAACATCGCGTCCCCATGGGGGCGCCCTGCGACCATCGAGACGCTGGACGATTTGGGCCTTCGGGCGCGCCCGCGAAGTCAACTGTCAACATCGCGTCCCCGTCAGACGTCAGATGGGCACCGCAGCCGAGGAGGAGCGCACCGACGAGGCTCGCGTGGATCGCGCGCACGGACGCCTCGATACCACGCCCGCGCGGCCGCGCGCGAGCCCTCACAGGGGCACTTCGACGGTGTCGAGGAGCTCGTCGACGCCGAGGCGCTGGTGCTCCTCGACCGCGAGGTCCCAGATCCCGCTCGCGAGCGAGTCCTTCCCCGCCGCGCGCGCCAGCGCGTGCGCGCGCCGCATCGCCCACGCGAGGTCGCGGTCCGCGTGGTCGACCTTCTCTTGCAGCTCGCGCGCGCGAGACAGGTGCTCGCGCGCCTCGGCGTAGCGCTCGGCGCCGACCGCCGCCGCGATCGCGACGACCTCGTGCATGTACTGCACGAGACGTTGTCCGAGCAGGTCGGTCATGCGCGCCCCGAGCTCGGTCTCGACGAACGCCTCCTCGTAGCGCTCGCCCTCGAGCATGGTCAGCGCGAGGTTGAGCCCGCAGATGTGCTCGTGCTGGCTGACCCCGCCCATCTGCGCCCAGCGGCGCGCGCGGCGGTAGAGGTCCTCGGCCTCCTCGAGGCGGCCCGCGCGCCGCGCGGCCTCCGCGAGGGTGTTGATCGCGGTGCACGCGCCCGAGCAGTGCCCGAGGTCCTCGAAGATCTGGCGCGCCGCCTCCGCCTCGCGCGGATCGCCGACCCCCGGCAGGCTGAGCCCGAGCAGGCTCGACGCGACGCCGGCGCGGTGCCCGATCGTCTGCGACACCTCGAGCGCGCGCTCGAAGTCCCGCCGCGCCGCGTCGAAGTCGCCGCGCGAGTGGGCGAGATCGCCCCGCACGCGGAGGCACCGCGACAGGGGCTCGTAGGCGCCGAGCTCCTCCATCACCTCGACCGCGCGCGTCAGGTGGCTCATCGCGAGATCGCTCTTGCCGCGGTGGTAGTCGGTGTAGCCGAGCTCGTGCAGCGCGAGCGCCTCGACCTCGGGCCAGCGATCGGCGCGCATCCGGGCGATCGCGTGGCTCGCGCTGCGCGCCGCGTCGTCGAGGCGGCCCATCTTGTTGAGCGCCGAGGCGCGCTGCACCTCGGCCTCGCACGCGCGGCGATCGTCTTTGGGCCGGCCGAGCTGGCGCGCGAGGAGGTCCGCGTCGTCGAGCAACGCGAGCCCGTCGGTGAAGCGGCCGGCCGCGATCGCCTGCTGGGCCGCGATCCCCATCACCGCGAGCGCCTCGTCGCTGCGCCGCGCCTCCTCGAGGTGGCGGGCGAGCGCCTCGGCGAGCGCCTCGCTCCCCGCGTGGAAGAGCGGTAAGAGCGCGTCCGCGGCGGCGGAGTGCAGCGCAGGCGAGCGGCCGCCCTCGCGGGCCTTGCGCAGGAGCGACTCGCGGATCATCCCGTGCGCGAAGCGCAGCTCGCCGCCGTCGGGGCTCGCCGTGACGAGGTGCGAGCGCAAGAGGCGCGCGACGAACTCCTCGTCGAGCGGGACTCCGAGCGAGGCGGCGGCCGCGCGCCAGCCGGCGATCGGCACCTCGGGCCCGAGCACCGCCGCGAGCTCGAGGGTGAGCCGCGCCGCGGCGCTGCCCTCGGTGAGGCGCTCGACGCGGCGCGACCACAGGACGTGCAGATCGTCGGGGAGCTCCTCGGCCTCCTCGCTCGGGAGTGTCAACGAGCCTTTCTCCACCGCGAGGAGCCCGCGCGAGACCCAGTCGCCGACGAGGTGCACCGCGAACATCGGGTTGCCGCTCGTGCGCTCCTCGACGCGGCGCGCGAGATCGTCCGAGAGCCCGAGCAGCTCACGCACGAGCCGCCGATGCTCGGGCGGCGCGAGCGGCGCGACGGGCAGCTCGGTCACCGCCTCGTGGCGCCACAGGGACTGGAGGCGCGCCGGGAGCTCGATCCCCTCGTCGGTCCCGATGGTCGCGACGACGAGGACGCGGCCCGGCGCGCGCAAGAGCCCCTCGAGGAACATCACGGTGATCTCGTCCCACTGCAGCTCGTCGAGGACGAGCACGGCGGGCCGGCGCAGCGACGCCTTCGCGAGGAAGGAGATCGCCACGCGGACGCGCTCGGAGGGGGGGGGCGGCGGGCCGTCGAAGTCGATGGTG
>JAYRVK010000123.1:0-1890 GCA_041918555.1 Sandaracinaceae bacterium | reverse complement strand
CGCGCTGGCCGAGCGCGTGCGTCGGCGCCTGCGGGAGATGGCCTCGATCGTGCCGATCGCGGGCGTCGAGACGACGGTGACCTACTTCGGCTTCGGCGATCCGCTCGACGAGCCGATCTGGCTCGACGCGGCGCTCGGCGAGGACGCGCGGCTGGTGCTCGATCTGCACAACGTCTTCACGATGGCCGCGAACCTCGGCTTCGACGCGGACGCGTGGATCGCGCGCCTGGACCTCTCGCGGGTGATCGAGCTCCACGTGAGCGGCGGCGCGGACAGCGATCCGCGCTGGCTGCCGAGCGGGGCCACGCGCCGCCTCGACGCGCACTCGAGCGCGGTCCCCGAGCCGGTGTTCGCGCTCCTCGAGCGCTGGGCGCCGCGCTGCCCCGAGCTCGCCGGGATCACCCTCGAGCGGATGGAGGGCACCGTCGCGAGCGACGCCGACGTCGCCGAGCTCGAGCGCGAGCTGGCACGCGTGCGGGCGATCGCGGAGGCGATCCCCGGGCGCCGGGAGCGCTTCGCCCGCGCGGTCGGGGCCGCGGTGGCCGCGGTGGTCGACGAGCCCAGGGCCCACGCCGCGCTCGCGGCGCTCCCCCGCGCCCCCGATCCCGTCGCCGCGCTCCGCGCCGCGGGCCTCGACCCGAACGACGAGGACGGAGTGCGGCTCGCGGCGCTCCTCGCGACCCGCCTGCGCTTCGAGCGGCTGGTGCGCGGGGCCGGCCAGGCGGAGCGCTGGTTCGAGGAGGATCCCGCCGGGTTCGTCGAGGCGTTCCGCGCCTATCATGCGCAAGTCCCGTTGCGGGCGTTCTTCCCGGCGGACGAGGCCCGCGACTTCGACGCGTGGCTGCGCGAGCGCCCCTGATACGCTCTCTCCGATGCAAGCGCTCCGGGGCGCGTCGTACCTCGCCGCGGCGAGCCACGTCCTCTCCGCGGTGCTCGCGGGGCTCGTGATCGCGCCGGGCACGCCCGGCAGCGCGGAGCTCGCCGCGCGCGCGGCCTGGATCGCCGGCCACGAGGCGGGCTGGATCGCGGGCTGGGCCGCCTGGGGGATCGCGGGGCTCGGGCTCCTCGCGTTCGTGTGGGTCCTGCGCCGCCGCCTCGATCCGCGCGGCCGGGACGAGGCGCTCGGCGCCGCGCTCGCGCTGGCGATCGTCGGCCTCGCCCTCGAGGCGTCGGCGCACGCGATCAGCGCGCTCGTCCTGCCCGACCTCGCCCGCGCGCCCTCGCTCGATGGCCTCGTCGCGGCCGAGGGGAGCACCCGGCTCCTCGGCGTCGTCCTGGCCCAGATCGCGTTCGTCGGGATGACGGTCCTCGTCGTGCGCGCGCTCGCCGCGGCGGCGCTCGGCGGCCGAGTCGCGCAGCGCGCGGGACACGTCAACGTCGCTTGCGCCGTCGCGATGATCGCGTGCGGGCTCTTCGAGCTCGACGCGCTCGTGCCCGTGGCGACGACCGGCCTGGTGCTCAGCCTGGCGGGGATGACGATCGCGGTCGGGCGCGCCGCGTAGCGACGCAACGAAATCTCCACATCTTCGCCGCGGACCGGTCGTGGCGGTACTCCATCCTCGATCGCATGCGGCGCGCGCTCTTCGCCCCCGGGCTCGCCACGCTCCTCGCGGGGAGCGTGCTCTGGGCCGGCCTCTACGCGGCTCGCGTCGGGTACTCGGGCCGCCTCGTGTACGCGTTCCTCGTGTGGAACCTGTTCCTCGCGTGGGTGCCGTGGCTCCTCGCGTCCTTCGCGGCGATAGCCCTCGCGCGCGGCCGGCGCGGCGTCGCGGGGCTCGCGCTCGGCGCGTGGCTCCTCTTCCTCCCGAACGCGCCCTACCTCCTGACCGACTTCCTCCATCTCCGCGCGCGTGCGCCGGTGCCGCTCTGGTACGACGTGCTCCTCCTCGG
>JAYRVK010000122.1:0-9993 GCA_041918555.1 Sandaracinaceae bacterium | reverse complement strand
GCGAGCTCGGCGCGCGCGTGACCAACTGCGGCCGCCGCGGCTACGACTTCCCGGTCCTCGCGGAGTCGTTCGAGGCGCGCCTCGACGCCAACGGGCCCGACCTGGTGCTCTACGCGAAGGTGCTCAACGACGCGCAGCGCGCGGACGCGTTCGCGGCGCGGCAGAGCTACCTCGACGACTGGATCGTCGATCGACGCCGCATGCTCGCGAGCGACGACGCGCCACCCTCGGTGTTCGCGCCGCGGCTCTTCGCGGTGATCGCGGATCGCCTCGAGGCGGCGCGCGTCGGTCAAGAAACCTTGCGATGGTACGTCGATCTGTACGGCCCCGCGAACGCCGAGGGCTGGCACGCGACAGAGGACCACATCGCGGGGATGCGCGAGGCTGCGCGCGCCCGCGGCGCCGACTTCCTCGTCGCGCTCCTCCCGCTCCTCGTCGCGCTCGACACGGACTACCCCTTCACCGAGACGACCCGGACCATCGCGCGCGCGCTGCGCGGCCGCGGGGTCGCGTTCCACGACACCACGCCCGCGCTCCTGGGCCACGACCCGCGAACGCTGTGGGTCCACCCGACGGATCACCACCCGAACGAGCTCGCGCACCGCCTCCTCGCGGAGGACCTGCTTCCCGTCCTCGCCGCGCGCCTCGCGCGCTGATCACGTCAGCAGCGGCAGTCCTGCGGACACGAGTTGCAGTCCTCGGGCGGCTCGCAGCGGCGGTTGCCGCAGCAGTCGCCGCAGTCCTGCGGGCACGTCTGGCAGTCCTCGGGGGGCTGGCACTGGTAGTCCCCGCAGCTCCCCCCCTGGAGCGGCGTCGCCTCGATCGCCGGCGGGGCCGCGGGCGCCTGCGCCATGCCGAAGCCGAAGGCGAGCGTGGCCACGAGCAGGGTTGCGATCACTCCGAGCTTCATCGCGTCCGACCTCCGCGCTCACTGTAGCTCCGTCGCGGCGCGCACGGTCGGGGCGAGCGCGCGGGCGAGCGCGCGGTTCCCGTCGGGCCCGTAGTGGAGCTGATCGCCCGGCGCGCGGAGCTCGTCGGGGCGCGCGGTCCCGCGCCACGCCTCGAGCGGATCGACGACCGTGAACCCCGCCGCCTCCCCGGCCTCGCGCGCGAATGCGTGGATCGCCGCCCATCGGTAGCGCTCCCAGGACTCGAGCATCGGCGACACGACGAGGATCGGCGCGGCGCCGTCCGCGCGGATCGCGGCCCCGAGGCGGGACAGCGCGGCGCGCACACGCTCGCGCCGCGCGCCGTCGCCGAAGGCGATGAGGTACTCGTCGACGTAGTCCCCCTCGAAGCTCGCGCGCCGCGCGAGCGCCCGCACCCGCGCGAAGATCTTGAGGGTCGCCTCGCGCTCGTCGTCCTGCGCCACGCCGTCGAGCGTCTCGCGCCGCACGCGCGCCACGCGATCGAACCAGCGGTCCTGCGCGTCCTTGCGCGCCTGCTCCGCCTCTGTCGCGAACCGCGCGTACGGACCGCTCGCGAAGAACAGGTCGTTGAGGCAGAAGACGACCACCACCACGTCGGGCGCGTGCGGCCGCACGCGGTGCTCGTAGTAGATCGCCTCCTCGACCGTGTCGTAGCCGCTCACCCCGAAGCTCGACACGCGGTGCGTCGCGCCGAGCTCCTCCTCGAGCCGCACCGCGAGCGAGTCCGCGACCGACACCAGCTCGCTCCACGCGAGCGAGTCGCCGACGAGCGCGACCTCGACGCGCTCGCCGGACCGATCGCGCGCGCTCCCGTCCCAGCGCCGCCGCTGCGCGTCGAAGCCCGCGACGCCGTACTCCATCTGCACCGCGCTCGAGGGGCGCGGCTCGTAGACCAGCCCCTCGATCTCCGAGCGCATGTAGATCGTCTCGTTCATGCGGCGGTAGCGCGCGTACCAGTCCTCGTCGCCCGCGCCCCCCGGCGGCTCCGCGAGGAAGACTCGGTAGATCCCCTCGGCCGCTCCGAGCGCGAGCGCCGTGCTCCCGAAGAGGAGCGCGACGCGCGCGAGGTTCCGCCGGGCCGGGGACATGGGGCCGGATCGTACTTCGATCCGCCCCCGCCGCCCTCAGGCGGGCAGCGCGCGGCCGGCCGGCGCGGTGGGGCGCAGCCCGGCCGCGCGCGCGAACACCCAGTCGAGGAGGCCGGTCGGGAGGAGGTACGTCATCCACGGCCCGAACGCGTTGATCCACGGCGCGACGTAGCGCGCGCGCGGCCGGCGCGCGTCGATCGCGCGCTCGATGGCCTTGGAGACGGCGCGCGGCGAGGCCGCGAAGCGCTCGAGGCTCGACTCCGCGGAATTCACGAGCGCGAGCGCGTTCGCGTACGGCGAGCTCTCGTCGCTGTAGCCCTGCGCGAGCTCGACGGTGGTGCCCGTGAAGTTCGTCTTGATGTAGCCGGGCTCGATGAGGACGACCTTCACCCCGAACTGCGCGACCTCGACCCGCAGCGCGTCGCTCATCGACTCGACCGCGTACTTCGTCGCGTTGTACGCGCCGCCGAGGGGGAAGGTCATCCGCCCGCCGACCGAGCTGACGTTGAGGATCCTCCCGGCGCCGCGCTCCCGCATCTTGGGCAGGAACGCGCGCGTCACCGCGAGCAGGCCGAACACGTTGGTCTCGAACTGCGCGCGCACGTCGGCGTCGCTCAGGATCTCGAGCGGGCCGAAGAGGCCGTAGCCCGCGTTGTTCACCAGCACGTCGAGCCCGTGCCCGCCGGTGATCGTGTCCACCTCGCGCACGGCGCGCGTGATCGAGTCGCCATCCGTGACGTCCAGCTTGATCGCGTGGAGCCCCGCGTCGCGCAGCTCGGCGAGCGCGCGCTCGTTGCGCCCCGTCGCGATGACGGTGTGCCCGCGGCTCGCGAGGTAGAGGGCCGCGTCGCGGCCGATGCCCGAGGTGGCGCCGGTGATGAGGATGGTGGACTTGCTCATGGTCGTGGTCTCTCCGTTGGCTCTCGCCTGCTCGCCGGAACGAACATTCATTCCGCGCCCCGACATCTCGGGCAGGCCTCGGCCTGCCGCAAGGGCAAATCGTGGTCAGTCTGCCTTGATCGCCTGCCAGCAGGCCTCTTCGGCCTGGGCGAGCAGGGCGTCGCTGAGCGCGAGCGTGCCGCTCCAGGCCTCGCGCATCATGCGGACGATCGCGCCCCACACGATGACGAGGAACAGGTGGTCGTCGGCGTCGCGCGCGATGCCCGCCGCCTTGAGCATGCGGACGTAGTTGAGCGCGTACTCGGTCACCTCGCGCTCGAGCCGCAGGCTCTCCTCGTCGAGGTACGGCGCGTGGTGGTGGTGCTCGAGGAACTGGAAGGAACTGGGCCTGGAGCGCGCGTAGTCGACGGTTCGCTCGAAGAAGTGGTGGAACTGCTCGCGGGGCGGCGCCGCGAACGGGAAGCTCCCGAGCACGTGGTCCGTGATCGCCCGCTTCTCCCGGCGGAAGAGCTCGTTCACGAGCGCCTGCTTGCTCTCGAAGTAGCGGTAGAGCGTCCCCGCCCCGACCGCCGCGGCCTTCGCGACCAGCGGCACCGCGGTCCCGTGGTAGCCGCGCTCGGCGAAGAGCCCGAGCGCCGCGTCGAGGATTCGCTCGCGCTTGGAGCTCCCCTCGTCCATCGGCGTCGTCGTGGTCGGCATGTGGAACGAACGTTCATTCCTTAGGCCTGGATCGAGCCGCGGTCAACTCCGAGCCTGCCCGGGGCGCGCGCAGCGCCCCCTCGAGAGACTCAGCAGCCCGGGTCGCCGAGGCAGGCCGCGATCTCGCCCGAGCACTCGCGCATCACGCACGGGAGCCCGCCGCCGCCGCCGGCGGTGCACGCGCCCGACAAGAAGGCGTTCGTCGCGCAGTTGATGACGTTGTTCAGGTAGGAGCGCGAGTCGGTGCACGTCAGCGCGAAGCAGTCGATGAGGCAGGAGAAGTCGAAGCCCGGGACGCCGCCGCCGCCGCCGCCGAAGTCGATGCAGCCGAACACGCAGGTGAGGCTCTCACCGCACGAGCGCAGCGAGCACGCGCCGCAGTCCGCGGGGCAGTTGATGCAGTCCTCGAAGCCGCCCGTCGACTCGCACCGCATGTTCCCGCAGACCGAGCACACGCCGCAGTCGATGTTGCAGCTCGCGCAATTCTCGCTGCCGCGGCAGCGGCCGTCGCCGCAGCTCGGGCAGCGCCCGCAGTCGTCCTCGCACGTGAAGCACGTCTCGGAGATCTCGGGCGAGCACACCATGTCGCCGCAGCGCGGGCAGTCGTCGCAGTCGGGCGCGCAGGTCAGGCAGTCCTCCCCCGACTCGGGCTGGCAGAACCCGTCGCCGCAGCGCGCGCACACGCCGCAGTCCGCAGGGCACGAGCCGCACGTCTCGGTGCCCATGTCGCACATCCCGTCGCCGCAGGTCCGGCAGAGCCCACAGTCGCGCGGGCACGTCGCGCAGTCCTCGGCGCCGTTGCACATCCCGTCGCCGCAGGTGATGCAGAGGCCGCAGTCCTCGGGGCACGTGTCGCAGCGCTCGGTGCGCTGGCAGGTCATGTCGCCGCAGAACCGGCAGCGCCCGCAGTCCGCCGGGCAGCTCGAGCAGTCCTCGGAGTCGTCGCACGCGCCGTCCCCGCACGTCACGCAGCGCCCGCAGTCCGTCGAGCAGCTCGCGCAGGTCTCGCCCGCCGAGCACATCCCGTCGCCGCAGCGCACGCACGAGCCGCAGTCCGTCGGGCAGCTGAAGCAGTCCTCGCCGGCCGAGCACATCCCGTCGCCGCAGGTCTCGCAGAGCCCGCAGTCGTCGGGGCAGCTGAGGCACGTCTCGTCGGCCGAGCACACCGTGTCCGGGCAGGTCGGGCACAGCCCGCAGTCCGTCGGGCAGCTCGTGCAGTCCTCGTCGCTCGCGCAGGTTCCGTCGCCGCAGCCGCCGCACGCGCCGCAGTCCGTCGGGCACGTGCTGCACGTCTCGGTGATCCCGCAAATCAAGTTGCCACACACGTCGTCCGCCCCGTCGGGCAGGACGGAGCCGTCCGGCACGCTCGCGTCCATCCCGACCGGCGGAGCCCCGACGTCGAGGAACGACCGGCCGCAGCCCGCGGCGGAGGAGACCAGAGCGCTGAGGAAGAGGAGGGTGAAGCGTGCGCGCATCGCGGAGACAGCCTAGACCACCCCCGCGCGCCCATCCACTTGCATGCACCTTACCGGGTGCACGCGTGAGCCCGCTCACCCGAGCTCGGCGAGCTTGTTGTAGAGAGTCCTCCGGCTGATGCCGAGGAGCCGCGCCGCCTGCGTCCGGTTCCCGGACGCCTTCTCGAGCGCGTCGCGGATGGCCACGCGCTCCGCCTCCTCCCGGCGCCCCTCGAGGGAGGTCTCGGCCGGGGGCGGTGGCGGCGCGGAGCCGAGCCGCCGCGGCGCGCGGGCGAGCTCGCGCTCGACGTCCGCGACGCCGATCGCGTCGCCGTCCGTGAACACGATCAGCCGCTCCACGAAGTTGCTGAGCTCCCGCACGTTGCCGGGCCACTCCTCGGCGGTCAGCCGCGCGATCGCGGCCTCGTCCAGGCGCACGCCGGGCCTCCCCACCTTGTCGCCGAGCTCGTCGCAGAACCGCCGGGCCAGCGGCGCGATGTCCTCGCGGCGCTCGCGGAGCGGGGCGATCCAGATGGGGATCACGTTCAGGCGGTAGAACAGGTCCTCGCGGAACCGCTCCTCCTCCACCATCGCCTCGAGATCGCGGTGCGTCGCCGCCACGAAGCGCACGTCGGCGGCGAGCGACTGCGTCCCGCCGAGCCGCTGGTACTCCTTCTCCTGGAGCAGCCGGAGCAACTTGACTTGCACGCTCGGGCTCACGTCTCCGATCTCGTCGAGGAACAGCGTGCCGCCCTGCGCGAGCTCCACGCGCCCCGGCTTGCGGTTCGTCGCCCCCGTGAACGCGCCCTTTTCGTAGCCGAACAGCTCGCTCTCGAGGAGGTTCTCGGGGAGCGCCGCGCAGTGGACCGGCACGAAGGGCCCGTCACGACGATCGCTCGCGGCGTGGATCGCGCGCGCGGCGACCTCCTTGCCGGCGCCGCTCTCCCCGCGCAGGAGCACCGTCGAGGTCACCTTCGCCGCGCGCGCGATCAGCGCGGCGGTCTCCCGCATCGCGGGGCTCGCGCCGAGCCACGGCACCGCCGGATCGCGCGGCGGGCGGGGCTTCTCGGGCTGCGCGGCCGCGTGCCGCGCGCTCTCCAGCGCCTTGCCGACGGTGAAGAGCACCTCGTCGCGATCGAAGGGCTTCGCGAGGAAGTCCGCCGCGCCGCGCTTCATCGCCTCGACGGCGTTCTCGACGTTCGCGTGGGCGGTCAGCAGGATGACCGGCACCCCGGGCGCGCGCTCCGCGAGCGCGCCGAGCAGGGCCATCCCGTCCATCTCCGGCATGCGCAGATCGGTGAGGACGACGTCGAACGGCTCCAGCTCCAGCCGCTCGAGCGCCTCGCGCGCCGAGCCGACCCACGTCGCGTCGTGCCCCGACTGCCGGAGCAGCCCCTTCAACACGGTGCCCACCGCGCGGTCGTCGTCGACCACGAGCACCCGCCCTCCGTCGCGCACGTCCACGGCGCGGATTCTCCTGGCCAGCCCCCGGGCTGACAAGCCACCGTGTGCGGGAACGTGGAGATCGCGGAGCTCGCCGTCTCGATCTCCGCGAGCGCCGTGTTCCTGGCGCTCGCGGTCCTGACCGCCGTGCGCGGCCGGCGCGAGAGCTCCCTCGCGCTGCCCACCGCGCTCCTGTGCGCCGATCTGTTCGCGTACCTCGGGTTCGAGTCGCTCGCCGATGCGACCGACGCGCAGGCTTGGGAGTGGCTCGAGGCCTCGGCCGCCGCGCTCTCGGGCGCGCTCCTGTTCCACCTCGTCCTCGCGTTCACGGGCGCGCGGCGCGCCCGACGCGCGATCGCGCTCGTCACCTACGGATACTTCGGGGCGCTCGCCATCGGCTCGCTCCTGCCGTTCGCGATCCCTTCCCTCGCCGCGTTCCCGGGCGGCGATCGGTGGGCCCTGCTCATGCTGGCCGGCACGCTCCCCACGTTCACGTTCGCGACCGTGCTCCTCGCGCGCCACCATCGCCGGGCGCTCGGCGAGGAGCGCGCGCGCACGCAGCTCTTCGTGGCCTCGATCGCGGTCGGGGTGGGCGGCGCCGCGAGCGACCTCGCGTCGATCGCCGGCGCGCCATCGATCCCGCACCTCGCCGGCCCCGGCATGCTCGTGAGCGCGCTGCTCCTCTCGGCGCTCGCGCTCCGCGCGCGCTTCGTGTCGATCGGGGTCGGCCCCTCGGTGCTCACCGCGGTCCTCGTGGCGCTCCTCGGCGTGCTGGCCCAGCTCATCGTCTACCGAGCCCTCGGCGGCACCACGACCGCCCTCGCGATCGGGACGGTGCTCGTCCTGCTCGTCGTGATCGCCGCGGCGCGCGCCGTCTGGAGCTCGTACACGGAGATCCGCGAGCGCACCGCGCACCTCGCGACGCTCGGCCGGCTGAGCGCGCAGATGGCGCACGACCTGCGCAACCCGCTGGCGGCGATCCGCGGCGCCGCGCAGTACCTCGACGAGGAGCGCCGGCGCGGCGGGACCCTCGCAGAGCAGGGCGAGTTCATCGAGCTCATCCTCGAGCAGACCGAGCGCCTCGCTCGCGTGATCGACGAGTACCGCCGGCTCGGCCGCGCGGAGCCGCGCCCCGAGCCCACCGACGTCGCGGAGCTCGTCCGGCGCGTGGTCGACGGGGCGGCGCTGTCGGCGCCCGAGGGCGTCGCGGTCCGCGCGCAGGCCGACGGCGTGCGCGGCCCCTTCGCGCTCGACGCCGAGCTCGTGTCGACGGCGCTCGAGAACCTCGTGCGCAACGCGGTCGAGGTCCTCGACGAGCGCGGCGGCCACGTCGTCGTGCGCGCGCGAGCCGACGGACGGGCGCTCGAGCTCGCGGTGATCGACGACGGCCCGGGGATGGACGCGCGCACGCTCGAGCAAGCGGACCGCGACTTCTTCACGACGAAGGCTGGCGGCTCGGGCCTCGGCCTCGCGTTCGCGCGGCGGGTCGCCGAGGCCCACGACGGCCGCCTCGAGCTCGAGAGCGCGCCCGGCCGAGGCACGACCGCGCGGATGCGCCTCACGCTCCCCACGACCTGAGCGGCGCGCTTCCCGCTCGACCTCAGGTGCGCAGGCCGGTGTGCTCTTCGAGGCGCGCGATCCGCGCGCGGAAGTCCGCACGATCCTGGCGGTGCTCCTCGCGCCAGTCGCGGATGAGCCCGCTCAGCTCCTGCACGTCGCCCGAGAGCTGCGTCGTCGCCGTCGCGAGCCGCACCTCGGACTCGACCACGCGATGCCGGAGCCGATCGAGGTCCCCGCTCACCTCGCGCCGAAGGCCCTCGAGCTCCGCCCGGAGCTCGGCGCGGACGGCGTCGAGGCGCTCGTTGGTCTTGTCGAGGCGCTCGTTGGTCTTGTCGACCCGCGAGTTGAGCGCCTTCATCTCGTTCCAGATGGCGCGCAGGACCTCGAGGTGCTCGTCCCCCCCGTTCCCGCTCCGCTTCTTGGTCATGCCCGAACGGTAGCACCGCGGTCCGCCGGCTCACACGAGGATGCCGGCCACACACGCCGTCATCAGCGACGCCAGCGTCCCCGCGAGCATCGCGCGGAAGCCGAGCTGCGCGAGGTCCGCGCGGCGATTCGGCGCGAGGCTCCCGATGCCGCCGATCTGGATCGCGATCGAGCCGAGGTTCGCGAACCCGCAGAGCGCGTAGGTCGTGATCACGATCGCGCGATGCCCGATGGTCCCCGCGGCGACGTGCTCGGAGAGGTGCACGTACGCGACGAACTCGTTGAGGATGAGCCGCTCGCCGAGGAGCGCGGCCACCGTCGAGCAGTCCTCGATCGGCGTGCCCATGACGAACGCGATCGGCCAGAAGAGGTAGCCGAGCACTTGCTGGAGCGACCACGGCTCCCACGACTCGAACGAGCCGGTGACGAGGTGCCCGTCCACCACGCGGTCGATGCACGCGCCGTACGCCGCCGCGCCGGTCGGGCTCGCGCAGCCCTCGGGGACGGGGACGCCCGCGCGCCCGAGCGCCGCCACCGCGTCGCTCCACACGTCGCGGTTGTGCCAGAGCGTCGGCAGCTCGACCACGTAGTTCACCATCGCGATCAACGCGAGGAACGCGAGGAGCATCGCGGCCACGTTGAGCGCGAGCTTGAGCCCGTCCGCCGCGCCGCCCGCCGCGGCGTCGATCACGTTCGCGTGCGGCTTCTCGGTCGACATCTCGAGCGTGCCCGTGGTCTCGGGGACCTCCGTCTCCGGCAGGACCACCTTGCTGCACAGGAGCGCCGCGGGGGCGCTCATGACGCTCGCGGCGATCAGGTGCCCGGCGATGTCCGGGAAGTCCTCGTGGAGCATGCCCACGTACGCGGCGAGCACGCCGCCGGCGACCGTCGCGAAGCCGCCCGTCATCACGCTCATGAGCTCCGAGCGCGTCATCTTCTCCACGAACGGCTTCACGACGAGCGGCGCCTCGGTCTGGCCGACGAAGATGTTGGCCGCCGCGCTCAGCGTCTCGGCGCCGGACGTGTGCAAGGTACGTTGCATCCCCCACGCGACCGCGCGGACGACCTTCTGCATCGCGCCGACGTGGTAGAGGACGCTCATCAGCGACGAGAAGAAGATGATCGTCGGCAGGACGTTGAGCGCCACGGTGAAGCGGTCGTCGAGGTACGCGCCGAAGAGGAAGCGCGACCCGTCCTCGGTGAACCGCAGGAGCTGCGTGACCACGTCGTTGAGGAACGAGAACAGCGCGAGCCCCGCCGAGGTCTTGAGGACGAGGACGCCGAACACGAGCTGCAGGCCGATCCCCCACGCGACGACGCGCGCGGGGAACCGGTCGCGTCGCCACGACATCGCCCACGCGAGCGCGACCATCACGCCCAGCCCGACGAGGCTCACCCCGCGCTGCCAGAGCGGCACCTCGCCCGCGGCCGCGCGGTGCTCGGCCAGGGTGCGCGGCGCGGCCTCTTCTTCGGCGAGCTCGACGCCCGCGTCCG
>JAYRVK010000121.1:0-8146 GCA_041918555.1 Sandaracinaceae bacterium | reverse complement strand
CGACCCAGGACGGCCGCGCGATCCTCGACGCGCTCGACACGCGGCCGGCCCGCGAGGAAGAGCGCGCATGGGTCGACGACGCGCTGCGCGAGGCCGAGGGAAAGATGGGCCGCGCGCTCGACCTCGAGGGGCTGCCCGAGAAGCTGTTCGGCCGCCTCGATCACCCGCGCTGGCGCGCGGTCGCCGACCGCTGCCTCGCCTGCGGCAACTGCACCAGCGTGTGCCCCACCTGCTTCTGCTCGACGACCGAGACCCCGTCGTCGCTCGACGGCGAGAGCGCACAGAAGGTGCGCCTCTGGGACTCGTGCTTCACCGCGGAGCACGCGTACATCCACGGGGGTGGCTTCCGGCCGCGCACCGAGGATCGCTACCGGCAGTGGCTCACCCACAAGGTCGGCGCGTGGGTCGCGCAGTTCGGGACCTCGGGCTGCGTGGGCTGCGGGCGCTGCATCGCGTGGTGTCCGGTCGGCATCGATCTCACCGAGGAGCTCGCGGCGCTCGGCGAGGGCGAGGGGGCGGTCCCGCTCCCCGCGGCGCCCGTCCACGCGCACGCGACCGACGAGGACCTCGTGCCGCGCGCCGGGAGCGTGCGCGCGGTCGAGCGCGAGAGCGCGGACGTGGTGACCCTCCACGTCGAGATCGAGGGTGGGCTCGAGGACCCTGCGCCGGGTCGCTTCTGTCAAGTCTCTTTGCCTGGGATCGGCGAGGTGCCGATCTCGATCTCGGGGTACGAGGCCGGCGTGGTCGAGCACACCATCCGCGCGGTCGGCCGCGCCACCGAGGCGCTCTGTGCGCTCTCGCCGGGCGACGGAGTCGGGCTCCGCGGGCCCTACGGGCGGGCGTGGCCGCTCGACGCGCTCGCCGGCCGGCCGATCGTCGTGATCGCCGGCGGGATCGGCCTCGCGCCGCTCCGCGGGGCGCTCCGCGCGATGGTGCGCCGCCCGGATCGCTTCCCCGAGGTGCACCTCTGCTACGGCGCGCGCAGCCCGGGCGACGTGCTCTTCGCGAAGGAGCTCCTCGGCTGGCTCGACGCGCCCTCGATGCGCGCGCACGTCACCGTCGATCACGGCACGCCCGCGTGGCTCGGCCACGTCGGCGTGGTGACGCGCCTGCTCGACCGCGGGACGGTGCCCGAGGGCGCGGCCGCGCTGATCTGCGGGCCCGAGATCATGATGCGCTTCACCGTGGAGAAGCTCGCCAAGCTCGGAGTCCCCGACGAGCGCATCTGGGTGACGATGGAGCGCCACATGCAGTGCGCGACGGGGTTCTGTGGCCGCTGCCAGTACGGGCCGTACTTCGTCTGCAAGGACGGCCCGGTGTTCTCCTTCGATCGGATCCGGTTCCTCTTCGGGAAGGCGGGGTACTGACGTGGCCGCGCGCCCGCGCCTCGGGGTGTGGAAGCTCGCGTCGTGCGACGGCTGCCAGCTCCAGCTGCTGAGCTGCGAGGACGAGCTGCTCGCGATCGCGGGCGCGCTCGACGTCGCGTTCTTCGCCGAGGCCACGAGCCGCCGAGACGACGGCGGGCGCTACGACCTCGCGCTCGTCGAGGGCTCGGTCTCGACCGCGGAGCAGCTCGAGCAGCTCCACGACATCCGCGCCCGCAGCGCGCGGCTCGTCACGATCGGGGCGTGCGCGACCGCGGGCGGGATCCAGGCGCTCCGGAACTGGCGCGACGTCGACGAGATGATCCGCATCGTCTACGCGACGCCCCGCTACATCGACACCCTCGCGACCTCGACGCCGATCTCGGAGCACGTGCGCGTCGACTTCGAGCTCCGGGGCTGCCCGATCGACAAGGGTCAGCTCGTCGAGCTGATCACGGCGCTCCTCGTCGGGCGGCGGCCCGCGGTCCGAGACGAGGCGGTGTGCATGGAGTGCAAGCGCGCGGGCGCGACGTGCGTGATGGTGGCGAAGGGCACGCCCTGCCTCGGGCCCATCACGCACGCGGGCTGCGGCGCGCTCTGCCCGCGCTGGGGCCGCGGGTGCTACGGCTGCTTCGGGCCCAAGGAGAACGCGGCGACCACGTCGCTCGCGGTCCGTCTGATCGACGGCGGCGTCTCGAAGGAGGCGCTCGTCCGCAAGCTCCGCGGCTTCACCGCGTGGGCGCCGGCGTTCCGTGAGGAGAGCGAGAAGCGCGATGGCTGAGGGCGGCGCGAAGGAGACCACCTACCGCGTCGAGCTCATGACGCGGGTCGAGGGCGAGGGCTCGTTCACGCTGCGCGTGAAGGACGGCGCGGTGGTGGGCGCGCACCTCTCGATCTTCGAGGCGCCGCGCTTCTTCGAGGCGTTCCTGCGCGGGCGTGAGCCGGACGAGACCGTCGACATCGTCGCGCGCATCTGCGGGATCTGTCCGATCGCGTACCAGGTCGGCGCGAGCCGCGCCTTCGAGCGCGCGTTCGGGATCGCGCCGAGCGAGGGGCTCCTCGCGCTGCGGCGCCTGATGTACTGCGGCGAGTGGATCGAGAGCCACGCGCTCCACGTCTACATGCTCCACGCGCCCGATTTCCTGGGCTACGCGAGCGCGATCGACATGGCCGCGGATCAGCGCGCGCTGGTCGAGCGCGGGCTCGCGCTGAAGAAGGCGGGCAACCAGATCCTCGAGCGCATCGGGGGCCGGGCGACGCACCCTGTCTCCCCGCGCGTCGGCGGCTTCCACGCCGTGCCGCCGCGCGCCGCGCTCGCGCCGCTCCGCGATCCGCTGCGGCGCGGGCTCGAGGACGCGCTCGCGACGGCGCGCTGGGCGGCGAGCCTCGACGCGCCCGACTTCACGCAGGACTACGTGTTCGCGTGCCTCGACGACGGCGATCGCTACCCGATCGAGAAGGGCGACGCGGTCCTCGTGTCGGGCCGGGACCCCGTGCCGCTCGACGCGTGGGGGGACGCGATCCGCGAGGAGCACGTGGAGCACAGCAACGCACTGCAAGCGAGGTTGACGGACGGGACGGCCTACCTGACGGGGCCGATGGCGCGCCTCCACCACCACGCGGAGAAGCTCCACCCGATCGCGGCCGAGGTGATGCGCGAGGTGGGGCTCGGGCGGAGCGAAGGGAACCCGTACCGCTCGATCGTGGTGCGCGCCGTCGAGACCGTGCACGCGTTCGCCGAGGCGCTCGATCTCCTCGACGCGTACGAGCCGCTCGATCCGCCGTACGCGGCGTGGTCCCCGCGCGCGTCGGTCGGGGCGGGCGCGTCCGAGGCGCCGCGAGGCCTGTGCTGGCATCGCTACGCGACGGACGCGGCGGGGCTCGTCACGGACGCGCGGATCGTCCCGCCGACGAGCCAGAACCAGGCGCGGATCGAGGACGACCTGCGCGGCCTCGCGCCGACGCTCCTCACGATGGAGCACGGCGCGGCCACGCGGCTCTGCGAGCAGCTCATCCGCTCCTACGATCCGTGCATCTCGTGCGCGACGCACTTCCTCGATCTGCGCGTCGAGGAGGTGGGCTCGTGACGGTGCGCGTGATCGCCCTCGGGAGCTCGATGAGCCGGGACGACGGCGCCGCGCTGGTCGCGGGGCGCGCGCTCGAGGACGACGAGGGCGTCGAGGTGATCCTCGCGGGGCGGCCCGGACCCGGGCTGCTCGATCTGCTCGTCGCGGATCGACCGACCGTGCTCCTCGACGTGGTGCGCCGCGGCGCGCGCGCCGGCGAGCTCGTCGAGCTCGAGCTCGCGGCGCTCCGCGAGGCGGCGCTCACGCGCGAGGCGCTCTCCTCGCACGGCCTGGGTGTCGCGAGCGCGCTCCGCCTCGGCGTCGCGCTCGGGCGGCCGCTGCCCGACGGCTGCTTCGTCGGGATCGGCGGCGCGCGCTTCGACCCGGGCGACGCGCTCACCCCCGACGTCGCGGCGGGCGTCGGCGCGATGGTGCGCGCCGCGCGCGCCGCGATCGCGCGGCTCCGCGCGGCCCACGCGCCGAGCGTCAGAAGCTGAGCCCGAAGGTCTGCAGGCGTCCGTCGACCTCGCAGATCGAGCCGGTGCTCGGGTTCTGCAGGGTCACCGCGACGAAGTCGAGGTCGACGAGGCCCGCTGCCTCGTCGTAGGTGCGGATCACCAGCTGGCCGCCGATCGGATCGCGGGCCGTGCCGCCGATCACGGCCGCCGAGTCCATCGCGATGTTGGTCCAGCTCGTGTCGATCACGACGTTGATCACGCTCCCCGAGTCGACGCGGTGCTGCGTCGAGAGCTCGACGGGCCCCGGCGGGTCCTCGAGGGCGAGCTGGATGCTCCCGACGAGGGTCGCGCCGCGCGTCGAGCTCACCGCGATCGAGTCGGAGCCCGCCACCACCACCACGTCGCCGCCGAAGTCGGGCGCGCACCCGGTGAAGGTCAGCGCGACGTCCGCGAGCGGCGCGGCCGCGTCGGCCCCGCCGCCTCCGTCGACGCCCGCGCCGCCTCCGTCGACGCCGCCGGAGTCGACCCCGCCGCCGCCCGCGTCGGCGCCGCCGCCTCCGTCGGCGCCGGCCGGGCGGCCGTCGTCGCAGGCGATCAGGAGCGCGAGCGCGGTGGAGGCGAGGAGCGTGCGGTGCATCGCGCGGGAGCGTAGCGCACCCCGGGAGCCTCTATGCTCCGTCCGTGGAGCAGAAGCCGAAGAAGAAGGACCCCGACGTCCCGCTCGGTCAGCGCGCCCGCGCGCTGACCACCATCGCCCTGCGCACCCTCGCGCTCGTCCTCGCCTCGAACCGAGGGCTGACCCTGGGCCTGATCGGCCTGACCCTCGCGGGGGGCGCGCTGCCGGCCGCGATCGCGTGGGTCGGCAAGCAGATCGTCGATGGTGTATTGCAAGCCTACTTGACGGGCCTCGAGGCCCACCGCGAGGCCGTGGTGTGGTGGGTGGTCCTCGAGCTCGGGCTCGTGACGGTCATGCACGCCCTCGATCGGGTGCACCGCGTCGCCGACACGCTCCTGCGCGCGCAGCTCGGCCAGCAGATCAACGAGGCGATCATCGCCAAGGCGCTCGACCTCTCGCTCGCCGACTTCGAGGACTCGGAGCTCTACGACGCGATGGTCAAAGCGCGGCAGGGCGCGTCGTACCGGCCGATCTCGGTGGTGCTCGGGCTCTTCGATCTCGCGCGCCACGCCATCGCGCTCGTCGCGTACGCGCTGCTGCTCTGGTCGCTTGCGCCCTGGGCCCTCGTCCTCGTCGTGATCGCCGCGGTCCCCGGGTTCGTGGTCGACACGAAGTTCTCCGAGCAGACCTTCCGCCTCTTCAGCTGGCGCGCGCCCGAGACGCGCACCCAGAGCTACCTCGAGTCGGTCCTCACCCGCGCCGACAGCGTGAAGGAGGTGAAGCTCTTCGGCCTCGGGCCGCTCTTCCTCGAGCGCTACCGCGCGCTCCACACCCAGCACTACGCGGAGGATCGCGACCGCACGGTGAAGCAGGGCGCGATCGCGTACGCGGTGGGATTGCTCGGCACGCTCGCGTTCTACGGGACCTACGCGTGGGTGGTCCTCATGACGGTGCGCGGCGAGCTGACCTTCGGCGACATGACGATGTTCGTGCTCGTGTTCCAGCACGCGCAGAAGTCGCTCGGCGGCGTGCTCGGCGGGGTGCAGGACTTCTACGAGCACCTGCTCTACGTGCAGGCGCTCTTCGATCTGCTCGATCGACCCGTGAACGAGGTCGCGACGGGCAGCGCGACCGAGGGGCCCGCGCCGGGCGACGGGTTCCGGTTCGAGCGGGTCTCGTTCCGCTACCCGGGCGCCGAAGAGGACGTGATCACGGCGCTCGACCTGCACCTCCCGCCCGGGCACAAGCTCGCGCTCGTCGGCGAGAACGGCGCGGGCAAGACCACGCTCATCAAGCTGATGACGGGCCTCTATGCGCCGAGCGCGGGCCGCGTGCTCCTCGACGGCTTGCCGCTCCCCGACTGGGATCGCGACGCGCTCCGCGCGCGCATCGGGGTGATCTTCCAGGACTTCGTCCACTACCAGCTGACCGCGGGCGAGAACGTCGGCGTCGGCGACGTGGCGGCGATCGACGACGAGGCGCGCTGGCGCACCGCCGCCGAGAAGGGCCTCGCGCACGAGCTGCTCGCGGCGCTGCCCGGTGGCTACCACACGCAGCTCGGCAAGTGGTTCGCCGACGGCAAAGAGCTCTCCGGCGGTCAATGGCAGAAAGTCGCCTTGTCACGCGCCTTCATGCGCGAGGGCGCGGACATCCTCGTCCTCGACGAGCCCACGGCGGCGCTCGACGCGGAGGCCGAGACGAAGATCTTCGAGCGCTTCCAGGCCCTCGCGGAGGATCGCATGGCGATCCTGATCAGCCACCGCTTCTCCACGGTCCGCATGGCCGACACGATCGCCGTCCTCGAGGGCGGCCGCATCGTCGAGCAGGGCTCGCACGAAGAGCTCCTCGCGCTGGGGGGCCGCTATGCGCGCCTGTTCCACATGCAGGCCCGCGGCTACCGCTAGATCAGGATGGTGATGGGCTCGAGGTCGAGCCCCGCGGGGGTGGCGTAGCTGGTGAAGCTGCCCATGCCGTAGGCGATGATGCCGAAGGGCATCGCGGCGCTCATCGTGTGGGTCCCACCGTCGAGGAGGACCACGCCGACCTCGCTCCCGCCGATCGGGGTGAAGGCGCCGGTCAGGGGCGCGCCGTCGAGGAGGATCTCGAGGCCGGGCGGACGGACCACCAGCAAGTGGTTTTGTCCGTTGGTCCCAGGGTTGTAGGAGCTCGGGAGGATGAAGGTGTACTCGCTCCGGAACTGCTCCGAGGGCACGAGGACGGTCATCGCCGGGTCGCCGCGCGCGGACTCGGGCATGGTCGCGTACTGACCGCGGAGGTACTGCGCGACGAGGATCGCGGAGGTGCCCGAGACGGTGAACGGGGTCGTCGCGTCGAACTCGAGGATCTGGCCGGGCGAGAGCGTCCCGCCGCTGACCCCGCCCTGCGGCGGCGACACGGTGACGACCGTGGACTCGAACGCGGGCAGGACGCGCACGACGTTGGTGCCGTTCATCGAGCCGTCGGCCATCGGCGCGCTCACGTAGGCGCGGCCCCACGTCTGGATCGGGGGCAGCTGCACCTCGAGGTGGTCGCACGCCTCCGCGCTCGTCGGGATGTACGCGCACGTGTGGCCGCCGAAGACCGCGACCGGTCGATCGGCGACGAGCCGCGAGCCCGTGAGGTCGTAGTCGTGCTCGCGGCAGGTCTGGAAGAGGTCGCACATCTCGCCGAAGATCGGGACGGTCTCGCACTCGCGCAGCTCGACGAACCCGGGCCTCCCCGGCACGCACTCGGGCGGCACCGCCGCGAGGATGTGCGCGACCTCGCCCTGCGCGAGGGTGAACGTGAACGAGCCGCCGTTGCGCGTGGCGGGCCAGCGGCCGGACGCGTCCGCCGCGACCTCGCCGCGCGCGGTGAACTGGATCTCGGTCGTGCCCGGCGTCGTGGCGGCCACCGCGACGTAGCCGGGGTAGCGGATCGAGCTGAGGTCGCCGCCGCCGAGCCCGCCCTCGCTCCCGGTGCGCCGGCTCAGCGGGAAGTAGCTCGCGCCGACGTAGTCGCCGGTGAGCACGTGCGTCGGGTAGAGCAGCGTGGCGTCGTTCGTGTACGAGAAGACCCCGCCGACGCTGTACTCGAACGGGTTGAACTGAGTCGCGATCACCGGCGCGTCGCTCACGAGCCGGTACGCGCCGTTCGCGGTGACGAAGCTCGACCAGCTCCCCTGCGGCACGGCGAAGGACTGTCCGTCGATCCAGGGCAAGGCGATCTCGGAGAGCCCGCCCGCGGGGATCGTGCCCGCGAAGACCTCGCTGCCCCCGCGCGTGACGCGCACCGTGGCGCCGACGCCGTTCGGGTTGGCGACCACCACGCGGTAGTCGAAGACCGCGCCGTTCAGCTCGCCGGTGTTCGCGAGCGGCACCGGCCAGTACTCGCAGCCCACGTTCGAGGTGCTGCGCTCGGCCTCCGCGCACGCGTCGCCGCAGAACCCGTCGCCGCCGCACGTGCTGCCCCACTCCGCGCAGTCGCGGCCGCTCACCCACGCGCGCCCGTTCGCGGTGCAGAGCTCCGACACGTTGCCCGCGCACCGGCGCTCGCCGGGCCGGCAGAGCACGCAGCGCAGGCCCGGGTCGCACGCGCTGTCGCACGTCGTCTCGAGCGAGCGCGACATCCCGTCCGCGCCGCACTCCCAGTAGACGTTCCCGT
>JAYRVK010000120.1:0-3801 GCA_041918555.1 Sandaracinaceae bacterium | reverse complement strand
GCGGTCCATGCGGTCGAGGAGCCGCTCGGTGACCTGCCGCGCGCGCGTCGCGTTGCGCTCGATCATCAGCTCCGCGAGGCGCGTGTAGACCTGCGTCGTCTGCTCGGCGTTCGCCGCGTACGCGAGCTCGAGGGCAGGGTTCTGCTCGATCACGCGCTGCACGGTGTTGAAGGTGAGCACGAACGCGAAGTTCTTCGTGGCGCGGGCGATGCCGCGGGCGAACGCGAGGTCGAGCTCCATGAACTTGCGGGTCTGCCCGACGTGCTCGCTCATGCGGTCGACGATCGTGCGCAGCGCGCGCAGCTCCGCGTCGGTCGCGCGCTCGGTCGCGAGCGCGATCACCTCGGCGGCGATGATGCGCCGCATCTCGAAGAGCTCGCCGAGGAGCGTGAGCCGCACCGCGCCGTTCTCCATGGCGAGGCCCGCCAGGTAGCCGATGAGATCGATCCCGCCGCTCTCGCGGTAGTCGAGCACGAGGTTGCCCGCGCCGTGCACGGCCTTGATCAGGCCCTGGCTCTCGAGCCGCGCGATCGCGGAGCGCAGCGTGAGGCGAGAGACGCCGAGCTCGACCGAGAGCTCGCGCTCGCCGGGCAGGTGATCGCCCGGGCGATAGCGCCCGACGAGGATCTCGCGCCGGAGCCGATCCGCCGCCTCCTCGACCGCGCGCTTCCGGGCCGGCTCGGACATCGATCGCGACGGTAGCATCGCGCGCCCCGGGCCGGTGTGAAGGCGCGGACCGGAACCGCGGTTCGCACCACCTTGCGAGAGTCTTGAGAGGTCTCTCTGACGTGGGCTTTTCGGGCTCGGCCCGCGCCTTGCGATGGTGGCGGTCATGACCCACACACCGACCTCGAGCCTCTCGATCCTCCTCGCCAGCGCCGCGCTCGCGCTGGGCGCCGGCGGCTGCGCCGGCCTCCCGCTGACCTACGGCGGCGGCGGCGGGGGCGGCGGCGCGCTCATGTGCAGCGAGCTCGGCGCCGACGCCGACGCCCAGCGGATCGAGGCGTTCCTCCGGACGAGCGCGCGCTTCGCGGACGAGACCGAGGCGCTCGCCGCGGACCTCGAGGCGACGTGCGCGTCGATGGCCAACGACCTCGGCGTCGAGGTGCCGCGCGCCACGGAAGGGACGTTGCAGGTCGACGCGACGTGCATCGCGCTCGCGGCGGAGATCGACGCGATCGTCGACGCGAGCCTCCCGCGCGACGCGTCGCTCGAGGTGATCGCGCAGCCCCCCGAGTGCCGCGTCGACCTCGAGGTGATGGCCTCGTGCGTGGCGCGCTGCGACGCGGAGCTCGCGGCGAGCTCGGAGGTGACGTGCACCGAGGACGTGGTCGGCCGCTCGTGCTGGGGTGACTCCGAGGCGCGCGCCGACGCGAGCTGCGAGGCCGCGTGCGAGGCCGAGGTCGACCTCGTGGCGGAGTGCACCGAGCCGAGCGTGACGGTCGTCGCGACCGCGTCGATCGATCCCGAGGCGCAGGCGCGGCTCGACGCGCTCGTCGCGACGCTCGAGGCGCACTACGCGCACTTCGGTGCGCTCGAGGCGCGCCTCGGCGCGGTCGCAGAGAGCGGCGCGGAGCTGGTCGCCACCTTCGAGGGCGCGGCCGACGCGACCGGCCGCCTCGGCCTCCACGCGGTGGCGTGCTTCGTCGAGGCCACCGCCGCGACCGCGGACGCGATGGCCACCGTGCAGGTCTCGGTGAGCGTGAGCGTCGAGGTCAGCGCGTCGGTGAGCGCGAGCTGAACCCAGCTCAAGGCGCGAGCCACACGTGGCCCGCGACCCCTTCGGAGACGTAGCCGAGCCCGACCGCCGAGTCGCGCTCGGCTGCGCTCGTCGTGTAGAAGTGATCGTCGTCGCGGACCAGGCGGTAGAGGGGGGTCGCGCCGCAGCTCGCGCCCGAGGCGACGTACCCGAGGATCCCCTCGAGCACCGAGCCGGGCGAGCCCTCGCAGCTCGAGCTCGTCGTGTAGAAGTGGAAGCCGCTCGAGAGGACGCAGCGGTAGAAGGCGGTGAGGCCCGGGCCGCCGGCCGTGTAGAGGTAGTAGTAGTCGAGGAACTCCACGGTGAAGCCGCAGCACGCGGCCTCGCTCGCGCTCGCGGTGTAGAAGTGCTCGCCGCTCGCGCCGCTGTAGCTGCGGTGCACGCCGTGGCGGCACCCCGCGCCGTCGTCGCACGCGCCGTCGCAGTCGTCGTCGGCGAGGTTGCACGTCTCGGCCGGCACGGGCGGCGCGGTGCAGCCGCCGTACGCGCCAGCGGTGCAGGTCTCGAGCCCCGATCCGCACGCGGTCGCGCAGCTCCGGGTCATCCCGTCGATCGTGCCGTTGCAGTCGTCGTCGATCCCATTGCAGGTCTCGCTGCGGGGCGCCGGCGCGGTGCACCCGCCGAAGACACCCGACGCGCACGTCTCCAGGCCCGATCCGCACGCGGTCGAGCAGCCGCGGGTCATCCCGTCGATCGTGCCGTTGCAGTCGTCGTCGATCCCATTGCAAGTCTCGCTGCGGGGCGCCGGCGCGGTACACCCGCCGAACGTCCCTGCGGTGCACGTCTCGAGGCCGAAGCCGCACATCGTCGAGCAGCACCGCGTCATCCCGTCGACGGTGCCGTCGCAGTCGTCGTCGATCCCGTTGCAAGTCTCGCTGCGGGGCAGGGGCGCGGTGCAGCCGCTGAAGGTGCCCGCCGCGCAGGTCTCGATGCCCGCGCCGCAGGCCGTCGAGCAGGCCCGCGTGAGCCCGTCGTCCGGGGTCCCGTCGCAGTCGTCGTCGAGCGCGTTGCAGATCTCGTCGACCGGCAGCGTCGCCGTGCATCCCGCGAACGCGCCGTCCACGCACGCCTCGGTGCCGCTGCCGCACGCCGTCGAGCACGCGCGCGGGGCGACGCCGTCGTCCGCCGCTCCGTCGCAGTCCTGATCGACCCCGTCGCACGCCTCGGCGGCGCCCGGATGGATCGTCGGGTCGCCCTCGACGCAGTCCGCGGGCGCGCCGGTGCCGTCGCCGTCGAGGTCCTCGCCCTCGGGCAAGCACATCCGCCGCTGGCAGACCGAGCCGGTCGGGCACGAGCCGTCGCCGCCGCACGGCGGGTAGGGCGCGCAGAGCCCGTCGACGCAGCGCTCGAGGACCTCGCAGCCCTCGTCGCAGCTCCGCGGCGGGCCGGCGTCGTGGCCCGCGTCGACGAGGGTCCCGCCGTCACCGCCGGGCGCGCCCGCGTCGGAGCTCGCGCCCGCGTCGCGCGGAGACGGACCGCTGTCGGTCCCGCCCGAGACGTCGTTGCCCGCGCACGCCGCGAGCGCGAGCACAGAGAGCAAGTAGATTTGCTTCATCGACGAGGCCTCCACGCCAGCAGCAGCGCGAGCCCGAGCGACACGAGCCAGGGCCGGGGCGGCGCGGGCACGGCACCGCAGCGGCAGCCGCCACCGCCGAGCAAGCCCGGACCCTCGCGCACGGGGAGCCCCCCGCCTCCCGTCGCGGCCGGCATCCCCGCGTCGACCCCGGCCGGCGGCGGCGGCGGCGGCGGCGGCGGCGGGATCGCCACCCGCGCGTCGGGCGGGACGCAGCGCGTGATGCGACCCCCGTCGGTGGCGCGGAGCCCGACCGCGACCGCACCCTCGTCGCAGCGGCACGCGGGGGTCATGCTCACGGCTCGACAGGTCCCGAGGCCGCAGTCGTAGAGGTCGCACGGGTCGCCGAGCGGCGCGTGGCCGCCCGCGGTGTCGCCGGGCTCGATGGTCGAGCGCGCCGGGTCGATGCACGCGACGCTCAGCTGGCCGAGCGGATCGAACGACGCGCGCGCGACGAGGCCCTCCGCGC
>JAYRVK010000119.1:0-1557 GCA_041918555.1 Sandaracinaceae bacterium | reverse complement strand
GCGCGACGCTGCGCCTCGGCGACGCGGCGCGCGCGCTCGCCACGCTCGACGAGGGCATCGCGGCGATCGGCTTCCGCGGCGCGACCGTCGCGGTGACGCGCGGCGAAGCGCTCCTCGCGCTCGGGCGCCTCGACGAGGCCGAGGCCGAGCTCCGCGCCGCGTGCCGCGCGCACCCCGGCCGCATCTCCGCGTGGGCGCTCCGCGCACTCTGTGCCGACGCGCGCGGCGACGCCGAGGCGCGCGACCGCGCGTTCGCCCGGCTCGACCGCGACGCGCCCGCGCTGTGCGCCGACGCCGCGCGCGCCGCCGGCGTGCCTGGCTGGTGGCCCGGCGCGCCGAGCCCCGCGCAGCGCGTCGAGACGGCCCGTGCGGCCCTCGCGCTCATGCGCGGCAACCGCTCGTCGAGCTGCGCGCTCTGGCTCGCGCCCGAGACCGCGCGCGTGCGCGCCCACGTGCCGGATCGCCCCGCGACGACCCCCGCGTGGGAGCGCGACGAGCGGGCGGCGCTCGCGCGGCTCGCGCGCGCCGGAGGTGCGGTGGTGCGCGCGGCACGATAGAGTGGACTCGTCCTCGATGGCCGGATCCGACGACGCGCCGACCCGCTTCGGCCCCTACACGATCCGCAACGAGCTCGGCTCGGGCGGCATGGCCACCGTCCACGTCGCGACGCTCGGCGGCCCCGGCGGCTTCGAGAAGCTCGTGTGCATCAAGCGCATCCGCTCGGACGTGCCGGGCTCGGAGCGCTGGGTCGACTCGTTCGTCACCGAGGCGAAGCTCGCCGCGCAGATCCGCCACCCGAACGTCGTCGAGGTGAACGACCTCGGGATCGTCGACGGCGTCTACTACATCGCGATGGAGTACGTCGCGGGCGTCGACGTGCTCTCGATCCTGCGGCGCGCGGGGGATCGCGGCGTGATGCTCCCCTTCCTCGCCGCGACCTACATCGTGCACGAGGTCTGCTGCGGGCTCGACGCGGCGCACCGGCAAGCCGACATGAGCGGCCGCCCCCTCGGCATCGTGCACCGCGACGTCTCGCCGCAGAACGTGCTCGTGTCCTACGAGGGCCAGGTGAAGCTCACCGACTTCGGGATCGCGAAGTCGCAGATCGCCTCGATGATGACCTCGCCGGGCGAGATCAAGGGCAAGGCGAATTACATGTCTCCGGAGCAGGCGCGGGGCGGCGCGGTCGACGCGCGCACCGACATCTTCGCGGCGGGCATCGTCCTCTTCGAGCTGCTCACGGGCGAACCGTTCTATCCTCCGTCGTCGGTCGAGAAGGCCATCAAGATGGCGATGAAGCCGAAGATCAAGGCCGTCTCGGACTGGCGCAGCGACGTGCCGCCCGAGCTCGCGGAGGTCGTGCGGACCGCGCTCGCGATCGATCCGATCGATCGCTACGGCACCGCGCAGTGGATGGCCGACGCGCTCAACCACGTGCTCCTCCGCTACGGGCCGACGTACGGCGCGAACCAGATGCTCTCGCTCGTCGAGTGGCTGTACGAGGACGACGACGCGCAGGAGGAGGAGATCGCGCCCTCATCCACGCAGATGGACCTC
>JAYRVK010000118.1:0-2158 GCA_041918555.1 Sandaracinaceae bacterium | reverse complement strand
TCGGTGGCGGCCTCGTCGGTGGCGGCCTCGTCGGTGGCGGCCTCGTCGGTGGCGGCCTCGTCGGTGGCGGCCTCGTCGGTGGCGGCCTCGTCGGTGGCGGCCTCGTCGGTGGCGGCCTCGTCGGTGGGAGCTTCCTCGGTCGGGGGGCGGATCACCCCTGGCCTCGGAGGGACCGGGGGGCTCGGCGTCGGCGCGGTGCGGGTCGGCGTGGGCCCGCCCGCGGTCCCCGGGAGGGTCGCCGTCGCCTCGGGCTCCTCCTCGCCGAGGATCACCCACGCCGCGAGGCCCCCGACTCCGACGACGAGGATCGCGAGCACGGCGCCGATCCCGAGCAAGAGCGGCAGCCGGCTGGCGGGCAGCTGCACCGGCTCCTCGATCGGCGCGACGGCCGGCGGGGGCGCGGGCACCGCCTGCATCGCGAGCGTGGCCTTCACGTCCACGGGCGTCGCCGCGGCGGGGGGCGGCACCGACGCGAAGGGATCGACGAAGCCCGGGATCACCGGGACGGGGGGGGGGAGCGCGAGCTCGGGCTCGGGCTCCACGGGCGGCGGCACGGTGGACGCGCCCTCCGCGGCGCGCGTGAGCTCGCCCGGCTCGGCGGTCGCCTCGATCACCGGGATGTCGTCGTCCGGCGCGGGTGGCGCCGAGCTGCGCTGCCAGGGCGGGCGCACCGCGGGCGCGACGCTCTTGGGCGCTTCGGCGGCGGGGGCCGGCGTCGCGGCGAGCGGCGCGCGGCGCGTCTGCGCGAGGCCCACCCGCTTGGGGGGGGGCGCCGTCGCGATCCCCTTCGCGATCGGGCGCGCGGGGGGGGGGATCGCGGGCTTCACCGCGGGCAAGACCCCGCCCGGCCGCGGCGCGCGCCCGCGCTTGGTCGTCGGGGGCTCCGCGTCGGGCAGCACGTCCCCGAGCCGCTCGAGGAGATCCTCGAGGCGCGCGAGGAGCTTCTCGGGGTCGCGGGAGCCGGTCGGCGGCGTGGAGGTGGGGCGCTCGACGCCATACGCGGGGGTAGGGGGGGGGAGCGAGGGGCTCACGGGCGAGGGCTCGCCCGCGGCCTGCGCGAGCGCGTCGTCGAGGGGGGACATCAGGTTGGCGGTCGCCGGCGCGTCGCGGCGCTCGATCCGCACGCGCCCCGAGCCGAGCGCGAGGAGCGCCGCGATGGCGGTGGGGCCCTCGCCGAGCCCCTCGTTCGAGCGCGGCGAGAACGCCTGCGCGCCGACCACGAGCCCCTCGGCGAGATCGATCTCGATCCGCGCGCGGGGGTGCCGCACGGTCAGCTTCACGCCGACCCCCGCGCGCAGGAGCGAGCGGAGCGTGCGCGCCGGGCCGATGAGCTCGAGCCGCGTCTCGAAGCGATCCGCGGTGGCGGCGCGCGCGGCGAGGTCGCGATCGGGGCGCAACATCGCGTGCACCGAGCGCGAGAGCTTCTCGATCGAGGGCCGGTCCGTCCCCCCCGGCCAGAGCTCGCCGGCGTCCACGACGAGGAGCGAGGCCCACCGCAGCCGCGGATCGCGCCGGAGCTGGCGCAGCGCGCCGACCGCCCAGCTCTCCATCCCCGAGCCGTCGATGATCACGACGTCGGGGTCGTGCGTGCGCGCCCGGTCGAGCCCGCGCCCCTCGCCGTCGGCCACCACGACGAGGGCGCCCGCGGTGCGGAGCTCCTGCACGAGCACGTCCGCGCGCGCGGGGTTCTGCTCGACGAGCAGGATCCGACACCCCTCGAAGGCCTCCGGCTCGGCCTTCGCCTCGGGCGACACGTCGACCAGGTCGATGCGCTCCGCGGGGCTCTCGTGGAACTCGTAGCGCAGCGGGCCGCTCCCCTTGCCGAGGAGCGGCCGGAGGCGCTCGACGAGCTCCGCGATCGCGTCCGCGGCCGGGCGGCCGGCCCGCAACACGACTTGCGTCGATGCAGCGGACTCCCCGTCCGCGCTCACCGAGAGGATCCCGGTGCGGAGCTGGCGGCTGAAGAGCGACACGAGCTCCTCGATCTGCTCCTCGCCGAGCTCGCCGCCGATCTCGCCGCTCCGCTGGGGGACGTCGCGCGCGAGGGCGGCGATCTCGCGGGCCATCCCGTCGGCGCTCGCGGTGCGCTGGATCACGGCCACGATCCCGTGGCGGAACTCGGCGTGCGGCTGCTCGAGCACGCCCTCGTTGGCGAGGA
>JAYRVK010000117.1:0-6752 GCA_041918555.1 Sandaracinaceae bacterium | reverse complement strand
GCAGGAGCAGCAGGTTCACGATCAGGAGGAACGCGATCGGCGAGTGGCCCGGCTCGGGCGCGAGGTCGAGCGACTCGATCCAGTCGACCGCGAGATCGGGCACCGACTTGAAGTGGAGGAACTCGCTGAGCGCGAGGGCCGAGACCATGATCACGAGGAGCGAGCCCAGGATGATCCCCGTCTCCTGGACGATGCCGGGGAGCTCCTCGAGCTCGAGCGCCCGGTGGATGAAGAGCTCGACGACGATCGCGTAGACGACGCTGACCGCCGCGGCCTCGACGACCGTGAAGAAGCCCGTGTAGAGGCCGCCGAGGATGAGGATCGGGAAGATCAGCGACCAGAGGCCGTCGCGCACCGACGCGCCGAGCGCGGCGAGCGAGAACCCCTGGCGCGCCGCGCCGTCCTTGATCCCGCGGTAGATGCAGAAGCCGCCGAGGATCCCGCCGATCACGAAGCCCGGCCCGAAGCCCGACGCGAAGAGCTCGGAGGTGTCGATCCCCGCGCGCTGGTTGATCAGCGGGTAGAGGATCATCGGGATCGACGGCGGGATCAGGATCCCGAGCGAGCCCGCGGAGGTGAGCAGGCCGTGCGAGAAGCGGTCCTGGTAGCCGGCCTTGATGAGCGTGGGCCCCATGAACGCGCCGATCGCGACGACGGTGGCCGGGCTCGAGCCGCTGATCGCCGCGAAGAGCATGCACGCGACGACCGCGCTCACCGCGAGCCCGCCGGGCATCCAGCCGATCAGCGCGAGCGAGAACCCGATCAGGCGCTTGCTGATGTCGCCGCGCGCCATGATCGAGCCGCTCAGCATGAAGAGCGGGACCGCGAGGAGGTTCTCGCTGTCGGCGAGCCCGTTCACGCGCTCGATCAGGTTCTCGAGGTCGGTGAGGGTGTCCTCGTTCTCCGGCCAGAGGAGGAAGCACACGATCGTGAGCACGCCGATCAGCGCGAACAACGGCATCCCGAGGAGCGCGCACGCGACGATGGTGGTGACGATGAAGCCGCCCGGCCCGAGGACCGGCGCGAGCGCGGCGCCGAGCACGATGACGGCGATGGCGAGCAGCTTGCGCTTCTCGGCGCTCACTCCTCCTCCTCCCGCGGCGCCGCGGCGCGCTCGCCCGAGCGCTCCGCCGTCGCGGCCGCCGCCGGCGCGGCGGCGGGCGCGGGCTCGGCGGCCTCGGCCTCGGCGAGCTTCTTGGCCTCCTCCATGCCCTCCTCGGCGGCGTCCTCGCCGTAGCTCCCGCCGAGGAACGACGAGGTCGCGGCGCCGAGGAAGCGGATCGTGGCGATCCCGAAGCCGACGGGCGCCGCGATGATCCCGAGCCAGTCCGGGATCTCGGTGCCCTCGAGGAGCCCGCCGCGGCCGATCATCCCCTCGAAGCCGTACACGTAGCGCGTGCCGCCCAGGGTGAAGATCTCGGTCATGTACTCGTCGGTCGAGGCCATCGGCGCGACCACGTACATGAACCCGAGGAACGTCATCAGCGCGCAGAACACCGCGGTCGCGAGGAAGCCCACGCCGTTGACGTACCGGCGCGCCTTCTCCGGCAGGAGCTTCTGCGCCGCGCCCATGCGGATGTGCTTGCCCGCGTACACGCAGATGCTCGCGCTCAGGAGCCCGACCCAGAGGAGCAGGAGCAAGGCGACTTTCTTGGACCAGGTGTAGCCCTCGGGCACGTACGCGACCGACACCCACACGAGCGCCGCGCCGCCGACGAGGCCCGCGCCGACGCGCCCCGTCCAGCCCTCCTTCCTGCGCGCGAAGTGGTAGCCGCTGAACGCGAGCGCGGAGAGCCCGAACGCGCCGGCGTACACGACCCACGAGTCGAGGGTCTGGAAGAGGTGCGCGATGCCCCAGCCGGCGAGGGCGCCGACGAGCGCGAAGCCGGCCGCGTAGCCGAGCTCGCGGCGCGGGTCGACGTCGGCCGCCGTGCCGGCGCGCATCCGCAGGAAGCGGCGCGCGGAGTACATCCCGAACCCGAGGAGGAGCAGCCCGATCCCGAGACTGACCCACGGCGCCACGCTCGCGTCGATCCACGCCCGCGTCGCGTCGTCCTCGACGCCGCCGAGGTCCGCGATCATCCGGCCGATCTTGCTGTCGGGCGCGTCGATGCGGCGGGCGACCACGTCGACGAACACCACGACGGTGATCGTCACGAGCGAGAACGCGACGATCGCCTTCTCGACCTCGAAGACGAAGCCGTCGAGCTTGCGCGCGAAGGCGAAGGCCCCGCCGGGCTTCGTGGACTCCGCGCCCTTCGCGGCTGCTGCGGACATGGACGCGCGAGCGTAGGCAGGCGGGCTCGCCGCGGTCAACGAGTTTGCCGGACGCGCTCACCGCGCGGCGGCGCGGCGGCCGAGCACCGTGGGGACCTCGCCCTCGACGTGCTCGACCGGGGTCTTGTGGAGCCAGCGGCAGAACGTCTCGCACGCGTAGCGCGCGCCGGGCGCGGTCTCGGGGAGCGGCATCACCTCGACGAGGGGAGTGTGCGTCGCCGGGTGGAAGAAGCGCAGCCCGATGAACTGATCCCGGCGCGAGAGGACCTCCGCGATCTTCGGCAGGTCGTGGCGCGGCACGTTGCACGCGAGCACCGTCGCGCGGCTGATCGTGCCCTCGATCGTCGCGAGCACCGCGCGCTTGCTCCGCACGTCGCCGACCGTCGACTCGATCACGAGGTCGCAGTCGCGCACGCGCGCGAGGTCGCGCGTGAGGTGGACGCGCTCGTCGATCGCGTCGGCCTCGGCCCGCGTGAGCTCGCCGAGCGCGACGCGCATCGCGAGCGTCTTCTGCAGGCGGCGCCGCGCGAGATCCTGGCGTGCGCCCGTCATGCAGACCGCGAGCACCGGGAGCTCGGCCTCGGCCACGGCCTCGGCGATCGCGAGCCCGGCCGGCCCCGTCCCCACGACTGCGATGGCGCTCAGCGACATGGGCACTCTCCTCGCGCGCAAGCCGTCTTTACACGTTTACGAGGCCGACGCGAGAGAAGGTGACCGCGGGCTCCCGCGAAGTCAATGAGGAGACCGTTTCCCAAGGGCTTCCAGGCGTGAGATCGCGCTGATCCCTTTGTAAAAGCGCGGTTGATCAAACCGTCGATTGACGCCGCACCTGCCCTTTCGTACAGTCTGCTCCCGTGCGATGCGGGGCTCGTGTGTCCGGAGCCCGCGCGGTCGCGAGATTCACCCCGCGCACGGAATGAGAGGCCTTCGCCATGCGAAGCACGAAGTTCATCTTCATCACGGGTGGAGTGGTGAGCTCCATCGGCAAGGGCCTCGCCGCGGCCTCGATCGGCGCGCTGATGGAGGCGCGCGGGCTGCGGGTCACGCACATGAAGCTCGACCCCTACATCAACGTCGACCCCGGGACGATGTCGCCCTTCCAGCACGGCGAGGTGTTCGTCACGGACGACGGCGCGGAGACCGATCTCGATCTCGGGCACTACGAGCGCTTCACGTCCGCGCGCATGAGCCGCGCGAACAACTTCACGACCGGGCGGATCTACGACGCCGTGATCTCGAAGGAGCGGCGCGGTGAGTACCTGGGCGCGACGATCCAGGTGATCCCGCACATCACCGACGAGATCAAGGCGCGGGTCATCGACACCGCGGTGCGCGCGGACGTCGCGATCGTGGAGATCGGCGGGACGGTCGGTGACATCGAGTCGCTGCCCTTCCTCGAGGCGGTCCGCCAGATCCGCGTCGAGCACGGCAGCGAGAACGCGATCAGCATCCACGTCACCCTCGTCCCGTACATCGCGGCGGCGGGCGAGGCGAAGACCAAGCCGACGCAGCACTCCGTCAAGCAGCTGCTGGGGCTCGGCATCCAGCCCGAGATCCTGATCTGCCGCTCGGACCGCGACCTCGGCCCCGAGCTGAAGAAGAAGATCGGCCACTTCTGCAACGTGTCGACGCAGCGCGTGATCGCCGCGCCGGACGTCGACGTGATCTACCGGCTCCCGATCAAGCTCCACGAGCAGGGCCTCGACAACCAGATCGCGCAGGCGCTGAACATCTGGTCGCGCGAGCCCGATCTCAGCGCGTGGACCGAGACGGTCGAGAAGCTCACCAAGCCCAAGCGCGGGCGCGTCAAGCTCGCGCTCGTCGGCAAGTACGTGCACCTGCGCGACTCGTACAAGTCGCTGCACGAGGCGATGGTCCACGGCGGGCTCGCGTCCGACGTGGTGATCGACGTGGAGTACGTCGACTCCGAGCCCCTCACGCCCGAGAACGTGAAGGAGAAGCTCGGCGCGATGGACGGGATCCTCGTCCCCGGCGGCTTCGGCGGGCGCGGCACCGAGGGGAAGATCCAGGCGATCCGCTTCGCGCGCGAGGAGGGGATCCCGTTCTTCGGGATCTGCCTCGGCATGTAGATGGCGGTGATCGAGTACGCGCGCCACGTCTGCGGCGTCGCGAACGCGCAGAGCCGCGAGTTCGATCCGGACGCCGAGCACGCGGTGATCGATCTGATGCCCGATCAGAAGGGCGTGAAGAACAAGGGCGGGACCATGCGCCTGGGCGCGTATCCGTGCGTGCTCTCGCCCGGCTCGCGCGCGCACGCCCTCTACGGCATCGCCGAGATCAGCGAGCGGCACCGCCACCGCTTCGAGTTCAACAACGACTACGCCGAGCGCATCACGGCGGCGGGCATGGTGCTGTCGGGCAAGAGCCCGGACGGACGCCTCGTCGAGATGGTGGAGCTGCCGAACCACCCGTACTTCGTCGGCTGCCAGTTCCACCCGGAGTTCAAGAGCCGCCCGCACGAGCCGCACCCGCTCTTCACGGGGTTCGTGCGCGCCGCGCGCGAGCGCCGCGACGCGCGCGCGAAGCCCGCCGACGCCGAGCCGGGCGAGCGACGCGCGATCAACTGAGGATCGTCGCGACCTCGACGCAGACGTCGGGGAACGCGACGAGGGCGATCGCCTCGCCGGGCCGGCGGAGCGTGACGCGCGCGTAGCCGTCGTGGCTCGGCTCCGTGTGGACCTCGACCACGCCCTCTTCGACGTTCACGACCCAGTACTCGGGCACGCCCGCGCGTGCGTAGAGGAGGGCCTTGGGCCCGCGGTCCTTGCGCAAGCTGGAGTAGGAGACCTCGACGATCAGGAACGCCTCGTCGGGGTGACGCTGCCGGTAGCTGCGGCGCGGTACCACGGCGAGATCGGGGAGCGGGAGCGACTCGTCGGACGCGAGGAACCCCGACTGCACGCGCACACGGGCCCGATCGCGCAGGACGACGAAGAGCCGATCGAGGAGCTCGTCGAGCGTGCCGTCGTGCTCGGGGCTCGGCGGGCTCATCTCCACGATCCTCCCGAAGAGGAGCTCGACCCGCTCGTCGTCGAACGCGCCGAGCGCGCAGAGCTTCTCGAACTCTTCGCGCTTGATCGGTCGGACGCGCGCGCCCGCGAACGTGTCCTCGGCCACCGACATGACGATCGCATTATGGCCCATCCCTCACGTCCCCGCCGCGCAGGTGAGCGCGCCGCCGTAGAGGCCGTCCGCCGGGCCGCCGCGCTCGAGGTGGAGGAGCCGCACGCGATCGTCGTCGGCGCGGTGGAGCGCGGGCTGCTCGTGCCTCCGATCCGCGGGCGGATGCGCGAGCGCGGGCGCGCCGAGCGGGCGGCCGTCCGCCTCCGACACGCGCGCGAAGAGGACGCGGCCGTCGTCGCCGGGGCCCGGGTCGGCGTCCTCGTCGTCCTGCCACGCGACGAGCCAGCCGCCGTCGTTGCCGCTCTCCCCCGTCGGGCGCCCGTCGGGCCGTGCGATCCCGATCGCGAGGAGCCCCGAGAACGCGTACGCGATCGCGGGCGGGCCCGCGTCCGCGCTCGCGCCGAGCTCGACCGTCGGGAACGATCGCGCCTCGTCGAGGGTCCGCTCGGTCGTCAAGAAGACTTGACGGAACTCGATCGACTCCGCCCCGGTGCCGCAGCCCTCGCGCCACGCCACGCCGAGCTCGACGCCGCCCTCGCGGATCGAGCCGAGCGCGAGCACCACGTCGTCGGCCGGACCGGTCCCGAGCGTCCCGAGGTCGGTGATCGTCAGGGGCGCGGTCTCCCGGCCGGTGCGATCGTCGGGCGCGCCGGTCCGGTCGTAGGGGGGGGGCACGGCCGGCGCCGCGACGAACGCGAGCGCGACGCCACCCCCGGGCGCGCCGAAGCCGATCAGGTAGCCGTCGCTCCCCCACGCCGCGACCCCGGGCCGACCGCCGCCCGTCGTGCGCCCGACGCGCTGCGGGATGCCCTCGTTCGACGCGCTGACCCAGCCATAAGGTGCGCCCATCGTGTCGCGCTCGACGAAGAGCGCGAGCGCCTCGACGTCGACCTCGGCGCCGCCGCACTCGGCGCGCTCGACCGTGTCGCCGAGCCACGCGGCGAGGGCCTGCGCGTCGCTCCCCACCGCGAGCGCGGGCCGCGCCGCGCCGAAGGTCCCGTCGGCGCGGGACGCGCCCGTGCACTGGCCGTTCGTCGCGAGCGTCGGGTCCGTGTCGAGCCCGACGAACGCGTTGCTCCGGCGCGCGGGGCCGCGCTCGATCACGGCCGGCGCCGCGGCGTCCGTCCGCTCGAGGTAGCCCACGCGGAGCTGCCCGCGCGCGCAGCCGTCGGTGCTCGCGTACGCGACGAAGACGTTCGACTCCGAGAGCCCGAGGCCGACGTCGGCGAAATTGCAGCTCGCGCTCTGCGGCGTGCCGTCGGCCGCGAGCCGGTGACAGCCGGGGACGAGCGCGTCGGCCGACAGCGACGCGAGGGTCTCGTCGCGCAGGG
>JAYRVK010000116.1:0-1806 GCA_041918555.1 Sandaracinaceae bacterium | reverse complement strand
TAACCTGACTGATGCTGCGCCATCCGCAATTCAAGATTCGTAGTTGAACCGGTATAGTACGAATTGTCGGCGCATTTCAGAATGTACACGAATGGCATGGATGTCTCGCGCTACCCGCCTCCTTCGACTGCGCGTCAAGCGCATTCTGAGCGTAACGAAGTGTAGTCGAAGAACGCGCTCGACGCTCCGCTCACGCTGATGCCGGGGAGACGAGCCGCGGTGCCGACGGGGCTCGCGATCCAGCTGCCGCCGGGCACCGAGGGGCAGGTGCGCCCGCGCAGCGGGCTCGCCGCGCGCCACGGGGTCACCGTCCTGAACGCGCCCGGCACCATCGACGAGGACTATCGGGGGGAGCTCAAGGTGCTGCTGATCAACCTCGGCGAGGAGCCGTTCGTCATCGAGCACGGCTTCCGGATCGCGCAGCTCGTGGTCGCACCGATCGCGCGCGTGCGCTGCGAGCCCGGCGGCGGGCTCGACCACACCCCCCGGGGCGCCGGGGGATTCGGCAGCACCGGCATCGGCGAGCCGTAGTAGGCTCTCCGTTCGGGATTCTCGCGAGTCGCACTGATGTCCGCCGACGCCACGCAGGTCACCGGTTCACCGCTCGCCGGTCCGGGGGTACCCCGTCCAGGCACGGTGCTGGCCGAGCGCTACGAGCTCGTGGAGCTGGTCGACGCCGACGGGCCCGCGGTGGGGTTCCGCGCGCTCGATCAGGAGAGCGAGCGACAGGTCCTCGTGCGGATCCTCGCCGGCCCGGGCGTCCACACGGACGTGTGCGACGCGATCGTGCGCCACCTGCGCGGGCTGGTCGGGATCGGTGGCCGCTACCTGGCCTCGCTGCTCGACGCCGACCGCGAGGGGCGCTCGCCGTTCACCGTCGAGCCGTGGCCCCGGGGGACGCCGCTGTCCGCGATCCTCGACGCGCGGCGGAGCCGCGGCGAGGCGCTCGGCGCGCGCGAGGCGCTGCCCGTGATCGCGCAGCTCTCGGCGGCGCTGCGCGCGCTCCCCGAGGGCCTGCACCACGGCGACGTGCGCGCCGAGCGCGTGTGGCTAGACACCGACGGCTTGCGGCTGACCGGCCCGTTCCTGTTGGCCGCCCTGCCGCCGGACGAGCTGGCCGAGCGGGTCGAGAAGCTCGGCCCTGGCGCGGTCGCATACCCGCCCGAGGCGCGGAGCGGCTTCAGCGGTCCCGCCGGCGATCTGTGGGGGGTCGGCTCGATCGCGTGGGAGGCGCTGACGGGGCGCTCGCCGGACCCGTCGGGGCAGGCCCCGGAGGTGCAAGGTTCGTTGCGCACTGCGCTCGCCGCGCTGCTCGCCGACGCGCCCGAGCAGCGCCCAGCCGATCTCGACGAGCTCCTGCGCGCCATCGCGCGGCGCGCGGATCTCTCGGTGCCCGACCTCGACCCCGAGCCACACCAGCCGCCGACCGCGCTCGTGACGGAGCTCGAGGGCGGCGGCACGGAGCCGAGCGTGGGCCCGGCCCGCTCCGCGTCGACCACCAAGTCCGACGAGGACAGCCTCGACCCGCGCCTCGTGCGCGCGGCCCTGGGCGTCGCGATGGACGTCGAGGACCGGTCGGGGCCGAACGACACCGCGAAGCTCCCTTCGGTCTCCGCGAGCCAGGCCGACAGCCTGGACCCGCGCCTCGTCCGCGCGGCGCTCGACGTGTCGCTCGACTCCTCGAGCGAGGAGAGCGCGCTGCCGAGCGACTCCGGCTCGCACGGGCTCGATCCGAGGCTCGTGCGCGCCGCGCTCGGGGTCGAGATGGACAGCGCCGAGTCCGTCGAGATGGAGCTCGACGAGGAG
>JAYRVK010000115.1:0-2082 GCA_041918555.1 Sandaracinaceae bacterium | reverse complement strand
CGCCGCGCTCGGCCTGCCCGACGCGGAGCGCGCTTCCGCGCTGCTCGCGGCGGTCGCGGCGTGAGGCCGCGCGCGCTCGCGGCGCTCGCGCTCCTCGCGTCCGCGTGCGCGTCCTCGGCGCCCGCCCCCGAGGCGAGCACCGCGGGCGACGAGGCCCCGCCGCCCGCGGAGCCGCCCACGCGCTTCGAGGTCTGCCTCGGAGACGGCGGCCGGGCGAAGGAGGGCGGGGAAGAGGCTCCTCCCACGTGCGTGGACGAGGCGCGCCGAGCGCACGCGGAGGGGGACTACCCGACCGCGCTCCTTTGCTTCCGGATGCTCTTCCAGCTCATGCCGCGGCCCGAGCTGCTCTTCGACGTGGGGATCCTGCGGCGCGACATGGGCGAGACCGATCGCGCGCGCGCCTGCTTCGAGCTCGCGATCGAGCACGGCGGATCGAGCGAGGCCGCGAGCCAGAGATCGCAAGACGAATTGACGAGGCTCGGCGGCTGACGCGCGCCCCGCCCGATCAGTGCAGCGACGGGCGGAGCGGCTGCGCGCGCATCGCCTCGGCCTCGAGATCGAGGAGCGCGTCGAGGCAGGCGTCCACGCGGGCCGCGTCGAAGTACGTGCGCGCGAGCCGCAGGTAGAGGCCCTGGTGGCGGGCCTCGCACCGGGCGAGATCCTGGTACACCGCCGCGAGCGCGGGGTCCGCGAGGTGCTCGCCGAGCATCGCGAACCGCTCGTAGCCGCGGCGCTCGACGAGCGCGTAGAGCACGAGGCGGCGGAGCAGCCACTCCTCGTGATCGGGCGTCGAGATGCGCTTCATCATCGTGCGCATGTACCCGTCGGGGTGATCGCGGCCCAGGCCCGCGCCGCGCGCCACGAGGAGCTCGAGCACCTGCTTGAAGTGGGTCAGCTCCTCCATCGACACCTCGACGAGCTCGCGCACCAGCTCCGCGCGCTCGGGGTGCTGGATCGCGAGCGTGAGCGCGGCGCGCGAGACGCGGTGCTCGTTCGCGGCGTGGTCCTGGAGGAACGCGACGAGGTCGGCCTCGACGAGGTCCACCCACGCGCGCGGCGTGTCGTAGCGGAGCCGGATCACGCGGGAGGATCTAGCAGGCCGATTGCGCGGATCCCACCTCCGAGGTCACGGTGGGCCGATGCAACAGGTCCCCTTCGGTCGCACCGGCATGCGCGTCTCGGCGCTCGGGCTCGGCACGATGGCCTTCGGCGGCGACGCGGACCGCGCGGCGAGCGCGGCGATGTACGCGCGGGCGCGCGACGCGGGCGTGACGCTCTTCGACTGCGCCGACGTCTACGCGAAGGGCGAGTCGGAGCGGATCCTCGGCGCGCTCGTCGCCGGGCACCGCGACGAGGTCGTGCTCACGACCAAGGCGTTCTTCCCGACGGGGCCGGGGCCGAACGATCGCGGCGGCTCGCGCTACCACGTGGAGCGCGCGCTCGAGGCGAGCCTCGCGCGCCTCGGGACCGACCGCGTCGACGTCTTCTACCTGCACCGCTTCGACGACGTGACGCCGCTCGAGGAGACGCTCTATGCGCTCGAGCGCCTCGTGCGCGCCGGGAAGATCCTCTACCCGGCGGTGAGCAACTTCACCGCGTGGCTGACCGCGAAGGCCCTCGGGATCCAGGCGCGCCACGGCTGGGCGCCGATCGCGGCGGCGCAGCCGATGTACAACCTCGTCAAGCGCACCGCCGAGATCGAGATCCTCCCGATGGCCCGCGCCGAGGGGCTCGCGGTCACGCCCTACAGCCCGCTCGGGGGCGGCCTCCTCACGGGGCGCTACGGATCGGATCGGCGGCCGGCGCAGGGCCGCATCGTCGACAACCCGATGTACGCGACGCGCTACGGCGCGCCGTGGGTCTTCGACGTCGCGGAGCGCCTCGCGGCGCTCGCGGCGGCGCGCGGCGTCCACCCGGCGACGCTCGCGGTCGCGTGGGTCGCCCGGCACCCGGCGGTGACGTGCCCCTTGCTCGGCGGCCGGAGCGTCGAGCACCTCGAGCCCGCGCTCGCGGCGGCGAGCTGCGCGATGGACGACGCGCTCTACGCCGAGATCGCGGCGCTCTCGCCCGCGCCGCCGCCGG
>JAYRVK010000114.1:0-2110 GCA_041918555.1 Sandaracinaceae bacterium | reverse complement strand
TCCGCCTCGCGGGCGATCGCGCGCGCCTCCGCGGCGACCCGGCGCGGCGGCTCGGCTGTCAACTTGGCTTGTGCACGATAGACGCGCACGGCGAGCGCGAGGCGCGGCTGGCCGAGCACGTCGGCGCGCTCGAGGGCGGCCGCGAACGTCTCGAGCGCCTCGTCGAGCCGGCCCTGCCCGCGGAGCGCGTAGCCGAGGTTCGCGAGCGCGTAGCCCTCGACGACGCGGTTCCCGACGCGGCGGCACGACTCGAGCGCCGCGCGGAGCGAGGCCTCGGCCTCCTCGTAGGCGCCGATGCGGTTGAAGGTGTCGGCGAGGTTCACCTCGCACGCCGCCGCGCGCCGCAGGTCGCCGATCACGCGGTAGCGCTCGATCGCGTCCTCCATCGCGACCTTGCGCCGGTAGAGGTCGCCCATCGCGGTGTAGAGCTGGCCGCGCCACGTCGCGACGAGCGCCTCCGTCTCCTTGGACAGGCCCTCGATCGCCGAGGCCTCCCCGATCGCCTCGGCGGCCTCCGCCACGCGGCCCGCGTAGAGCTGCACCCAGCCGTGGCGCGCGAGCGCCGCGGCGAGGATCTCTCCGTCGCCCACGGCGCGCGCGACGGCCACGCCCTGCGCGGTGAGCGCGAGGCCCTCCTCGGTCTGGCCGGCCGACGCCACGAGGCTCCCGTCGAGGCTCAGCGCGGCCGCGCGCTGCGCGTCGGTCACCGCGCACGCGATCGCCGCGTCGAGCGCCTCGCGCTGCAGCTCCTTCTCGCCGACGAAGGAGAGCGCGTCCGCGCGCGCGAGGTGCAGATCGCAAGCGAGCTCGCCGCCCACGCCGAGCTCGAGCGCACGCGCCGCGCACCGGATCACGCTCGGGCTGTCGCCGCGGACCGACGCCGCGAGCGCGGCGCGCGCGTACTCGACCGCCGCCGCGTCGGGCTGGCCGCCGAGCTCGCGGTGTCGCGCGAGCTCCTCGCGGTCGACGTCGGCGGCGCCCGCGAGGAACTCCGCCGCGAGCCGGTGCAGCTCGAGGCGCGCCTCGTCGGAGCTCATCCGGTACGCGACGTCGGCGACGAGCGTGCTCTTGAACCGGTACTGCCGCGGCCGGTCCTCCCCCCCCCCGCGCCGGAGGCTCACGAGGCCGCGCTTGGAGAGCGCGCCGAGGTGGACGGCGGGCTCCGCGATCTCGAGCGCCTCGAGCGCGGGCTCGGTGAACGACGTCGCGAACACCGCGGCCCGCTTCATGAGCTGCTTCTCGGGCGCGGGCAGGTGATCGAGGCGCGACTGGATCGCGCCCTCCACGTCGAGCGGGATCGGCAGCGCATCGAGCTCCGCGTCGAGGAGCTCCTGCTCGACGAGCTCGCGCACGATCTGCTCGACGAAGAACGGGTTGCCTCCGGTGCGCACCGCGACCTCGCGCGCCAGGGCCGGGGGGACCTCGCGCCCGGCGATCGCGTCGGCGACGGCCGCCACGTCCTCGGGGCCGAGCCCACTGGGCTCGATGCGCTCGAGCGCGCGCCCACGGAAGAGCTCGGGCTGGCGCTCCGCGAGCTCGGGCCGCGCTGCGACGAACACGAGGAGCGGGCGCTTGGCGAGGCGCTCCAGCAGATCGTCGAGGAGCGCGAGGGTCGGCGCGTCGGCCCACTGCGCGTCGTCGAGCACGATCGCGAACGGCTTGCGGGCCCCCTCGGACACGAGGTCCGCGAGCGACACGCGCACGCGATCGGCGAGGAGCTGCGCGTCGCTGCGCCGCGTGCTCCCGGCGTCGGGGTCGACCGCGAGCCCGAGGAGGCGACCGATCGGCGGCACGCACTGCCGCGCCCAGATCGGGTCGGCGAGCCAGCCCTCGAGCCGCTCGTGGAGCGCCCTCTCGCGCCGCGCGTCCGGCACGCCCGGGTTGAGGAAGAACGGCTCGAGCGCCACGTCGCTCTTGAGGAGCTGACCGAACGCGTGGAACGCGGCGTCGCGCCGGTGCGACTCCGCGCGCGTGCTCAGCACCGTGACCTCGCCGCGCGCGCCGAGGCGCCGCTCGAGCTCGGCGCGCAGGCGCGTCTTGCCGATCCCCGGCGGCCCCGTCACCGCGATCGCGGTCGCGCGCGGCGTCGCGAACGCGGCCTCGATCGCCG
>JAYRVK010000113.1:0-4379 GCA_041918555.1 Sandaracinaceae bacterium | reverse complement strand
GGGGCGACGGGTGGCGTCGCGTGGTTCGTGATGTCCGGCGAGGACGGCGAGGCGGTCGCGAGCGCCGAGGCCACCACCGCGAGCTCGCCGCCGCCGAGCGAGCCGCAGCCGCCCAACGCGGTGCCCGCGCCCGCGCCCGAGGTCCCCGCGCCGGACGTCGCGCAGGCCCCGGAGGAGGCGCCGAACGACGCCGTCGCGCAGGCGCCGCTCACCGACGGAGAGCCGGCGCGGGACGACGAAGGCTCGGGCAGCTCGCAGCGCAGCCGGCGGAGCGCGCCGAGCCACGACGACGACCGGGCGGCGGCCGAGCCGAGCCCCGCGGCTTCAGAAGACGCCACGCCGGCGGCGACGCCCGATCCCGCGCCGGCCGAGCGCCCCGCGAGCAACGACTCGCGCGAGGCCGCCCCGCCGCGCCCGGCCGCGCCCGCGGCGGGCATCACGCCCGCGCAGATCGCGGGCGCGATCAACCAGCGGCGCGCGTACGCGCAGGAGCGCTGCTTCGAGCGCCGCCGCCGCCGCGTGCCGAACCTCGGGGGCATCGTCACGATCGGCTTCGTCGTGCGCCCGGACGGTCGCGCGGACGACGTGACCGTCGTGCACAACGGATCCGGCGACGAGTGGTTCGGCCGCTGCATCGGCAACGTCGTGCGGAGCATCCGCTTCCCGCAGGCGACGAACGGGCGCGACACGCCGGCGCGCTATCCGTTCCGGTTCTGATCGGCTACTCCTTCTGCGCGACCGCGAAGAACCCGTTGCCGAGCTCGCGATCGAGGAAGACGTCTTGCGCACGGCAGAACATCCGCATCGCGAGGCGCCCCGGCGCGCTCGTCTGGAGCGGCCACAGCTTCGTCTCCACGGTGCGCTCGACCCCGCTCGCCGCCGTCGCCTTCGCGCGCCCGCGCCGGTCGCCGCGCTGCCACGTCCGCGCACGGATCGCGAAGAGCGCGTTGGCGAGCGGGAACCCGTAGCACTCGATCGTGCGCACCTCGAGGCCCGCCTCGCGCAGGAGGCCCTCGAGGTCCTCGCGCTCGTAGCGGCGCAGGTGCCCGCCCCACTCGTCCGACGCGCTCCAGCGTCGCGCGTGCGCGGGCACCGAGATCAGGACGAGCCCGCCGGGGCGCAGCCACTCCACCCAGCCGCGCAGCGCGCCGAGGTCGTCGTCGATGTGCTCGAGCACCTCGAACGCCATCAGCAGATCGAATGCGCTCGTCCAGCCGGCCTCTGGAGCGTCGTGCGCCCGGACGTCCTCGCGCCCCGCGAACGCGTGCCCGCAGAGCTCGCGCGCGCGCGCCGAGGTCTCGACTCCGTCGCAGGTCCAGCCGCGCGCCGCGAGATCGTGGAGGAGGGCGCCCGCCCCGCAGCCCACCTCGACCGCGCGCCCGGGCGCGAGCCCCGTGAGGTGGGCGAGCACGCGGTGCCTCCGCAGCACGTACGAAGGGGAGGGCACCCAGCCGTGCTCCGGCATCGCCAGGCCGTAGAGCGGGTGCGTGTGCATGCGGGTGCGCTTAGCACGCCTGCTCGAGCTCGGGATCCGGGCGCGAGCCGAACGCGCCGACGAGGCGCGTTCGATGACCGCGTGAGCCCCGCGGCCTTCCGCCCTGCTACGGTCCGGCCGCGATGCTCCGGTCGGTCTGCTACTTCGGCACCTACGAGTCGGACTACGACCGCAATCGAATCGTGCAAGACGCCTTGCGGTCGCAGGGCGTGCGCGTGCTCGAGTGCCACGCGCCCTTGCTCGAGGCGCGGCGGGACAAGACCGCGACCGGCAAGCTCGACCTCGCGCGGCTCGCGCTCCGTGCGGGCGCCGCGTACGCGGGCCTCGCGGCGCGCTACCGCGCGATGGAGGACCACGACGCGGTCGTCGTCGGCTACCTCGGGCACCTCGACGTGCTCGTCGCCGCGCCGCTCGCGCGACTGCGAAAGAAGCCGCTGATCTTCGACGCGTTCATCTCGCTCTCGGACACGCTGGTCGGCGACCGCGGGCTCCTCGCGGAGGGCTCGCCTGGCGCGCGCGCGGCGGGGCTCCTCGATCGCCTCGAGTGCGAGCTCGCCGACGTGGTGCTCCTCGACACGGACGCGCACGCGGCGTTCTTCGTGGAGGCGCTCGGGGCGCCGCGCGGGCGCACCCTGCGCGTCCTCGTCGGCGCGGACGAGGCGGTGTTCCACCCCGTGGAGGTGCCGCGACGCGAGGGGTTCACGGCGCTCTTCTACGGCAAGCTCGCGCCGCTCCACGGGGTGCGCACGATCCTCGAGGCCGCCAAGCGCCTCGAGGGCGAGCCCGGCATTCGCTTCGTCCTCGTCGGCGGGGGGCAGCTCGACGCGCCGCTCGACGCGTGGATGCGCGAGCTCGCGCCTGCGAACGTCGATCGGCGGCGCTGGATGGAGGGGGACGCGCTCCGAGAGGCGATCGCGGGCGCCGGCGCGGCGCTCGGGATCTTCGGCGCGAGCGACAAGGCGCGGCGCGTGATCCCGAACAAGGTCTACCAGTGCATGGCGGTCGGCGCGCCGATCGTCACCGCCGATACGCCGGGCGCGCGCGAGCTCCTCGTCGACGGCGAGCACGCGCTCCTCGTCCCGCCGAGCGACCCCGAGGCGCTCGCCGCCGCGATCCTGCGCCTCCACCGCGACCCGGCGCTCGGCGCGCGGCTGGGGCGCAACGCGCGCGCGCTCTTCGAGGCGCGTTGCACGCCACGCGCGATCGGCTCGGCCCTGATCACCGATCTGCGTCACGCTCTGGAGGCGCCCAAAGTCAGGGCCGAAAGATCGGAAGGCGAGAAGTCGAGAAGGTGATGGGGGCGCACGGCGCGCCAACATGGACCTCCCTTCTCCCTCCTTTCGGCGGATCGCGGCGAGCGCAGGCCCCTCCCGCCGGCTCACAGCTCCGCGCCCGTGTCGACCACCTGATGGATGAGCCAGTGCACCCCCGAGTGCGACCAGGGCGCGATCGCCGCGTTCACGAACGTCGTGATCGACACGAAGAACGCGATCGCGAGGCCGCCCCGCCACATCGAGCGGGTCCGCTCGAGCCAGCCCACGACGAGGAGGATCAGGAGCGGCATCACCGGGATGAGCCAGCGGAAGCCGACGCACGCGCCGCCGTAGTTCGGCGTGCGGACGATCATCGCGCCGCCGATCAGGACGAGGCCGACGAGGGTGATCGACGCCTCGCGCCAGAGCGGGAGCCGATCGCGGAGCTGCAAGAAGACTTGCCATAGTCCATAGGCGAGGATCGGCGTGAGGAGGAACAGTCCGTGGTGGCCGAGCAGCAGGTGGAACGCGTAGAGCCACTTCGGCTCGTCGAGCGCGTCGAGGTCGCGCGGCGCGGTCCAGTAGCCGCCCTCGAACTGGTAGAGGTCCGCGCGCGCGTAGACGGGGAGCGGCGAGCCGGTCGCCAGGTACGTGGCGACGAGGTGGGCGGCGAGGGGCACGAGCGCCGCGGGGAGCGCGATCGCCAGGGCCTGCTTCGGGGCGCGCCGGAGCAGCATCGCGGCGAAGCCGAGGACGAGCGGCGCGGTGAGGAAGTCGAGCGTCGGCGCGAGCCCGAGGCACAGCCCCGCCGCCGCGAGGTCGCGCGGCGCCGGCGCCTCGGCGCGGTGCACCTTGGTCGCGAAGTAGAGCGCGCCCACGCAGCAGGCGGCCGCGGGCGAGTGGTTGTTGAGGGTCGTCGCGTAGCCGGCGCCGAGGAAGCCGAAGCAGAGCATCACGAACGTCCAGCCGCGCGCCCACGGATCGCGCGAGACGAGGCGCAGCCAGAGGAAGGCGGCGAGGAGCAAGAGCGCGTGGGGGATCGTGCCGAGCGCGAAGACGAGGACGCGGTGGACGATCTCCACGTCGTCGTGGAGGTCGAGGCCCGCCGCGTGGAGCGGCGCGTACAGGCCCGCGGCCGCGAGGGAGAGGAGCGGCGGCTTGCTGCTCAGCGCGCGCCCGTCGAGCCGCACGTAGTCGACGGTCTCCTCGAGGAAGGGGCTGTCCGAGATGTCGAAGGTGCCGCGGTGGACGAGCGACTCGACGGTGGCGAGCCGGCTCGCGGTGTTGCCGCCGCGCCGCGCGGGGTCGCCGACCAGCGTGAGGAGCACGAGGCAGCCGATGGCGGCCCACCGCGAGCGGCGCGCCCAGACGGCCTCGGCGTCGTCCGGCCGGCCTTCGTCCCTCGACACGGCGCGTATTGTCCCCGCGCGCCCCCGCGGGGCAACCGCGATCGCGCTCCGCCGACACGAGGTCGCCCCGCTGCTAACATCTCCCGGTGACTTCACGCTGCCGTCCCACCGTTCTCGCCCTCTTCATCTTCTCCGCCGCCGGCTGCGCGAGCGGGAGCCCCGACGGGGACGGCGGGCCGTCCGACGCGGCCCCCGCCGCGGGGTGCGGCAACGGCGTCGTCG